>CADBOX010000542.1 GCA_902796415.1 uncultured Lachnospiraceae bacterium | reverse complement strand
CCGGCAGTTATCATACAGATTTTTCAATGTCAGATCTTTTCATTGATTTATTACTAAATCTTCTTCAAAATAATTTCCCTTAGTTTAAAAAGCGGCTTTTCGATAAAATAAAAAGATAGAAATGCCGCAACGCAGCTCATGAACAGACTAAATAACAGGAACCCATACTGTCCAAGAGAAAATCCAAGGCGATTTCTCAACAATACTGCAAGCTGCTGAAAAAAGTAACCATACAGAAAAATCCCATAGGATAATTCCACCTGTCTACCGAAACCTGAAAACAAAGGCCTTTTTATCAGTGCAAAAGACATCACTGCATATGGAAATATGATATAAAGCAATATATAACGAAATTCATCCCGCATCGGCTGAAAGATCACCAGAACACATAGCGCGACGAGGCTAGCCTGCAAATTCAAATAGCGCCTTGTTTCCTCAAATGAGAACAGCATTCCGATCACATAAATTACAATTAGGTGAAATACGGTTATAAGATTCATTCCATAAAATATTACCGGGGTCTCTCCGATAAATATTCGTATTAAAATATCCAGCACACAAAGAAGTGCTGTAAAGGCAGCCATATCTTTAAACGCCTCTTCCTTACGTTTTTTGATTGAAAGCAAAGTAAAAAGAAGAGGTGTCAGAGAATAAGAAATGACGAGAGCCGGCATGACCCATAACGCTCCATGGGTGACGTTCGCGACGGGCTGCTCAGTAAACACACCCGGCTGAGAATAAACAATATAAAAACGAAGATTATGAAGATAGGCAGAATACCCACTCTTAAAATACTCTCTCCATCCAAGATCCGACACAAGAGGACCGGCCACAAATACCATCAGAAGAATCATAACGAAATAGGGCGGATACAGCCTTAAAAACCGCCGGATGATATAATGTATGATATGTGCATCCGCTCTCCAGCTCTGCGCGACCAGGTAGCCGCTTGTCAAAAACAGAATCATAAGCCCGATTTCATGAAGATGGAACCCGGCAAAAACAAAGCCAGCCTCCCCGATGGTCGTTCTCATAAGGCCTGTAAATATAAGCAATATCCCTGCAAACCTCAGGATTGCGATATTATTATCTCTTTCTATTTTCGACTGTCGGATTTCTCTCTTTAATGGAAGGATCTGTTTATTCATATTTTTCTCACATTTCCGTTCAGAAATTGAAACTATCTACAAATTATACTTTTCTCGCAAGATGTCCTGATTCCAGACATCTCCACAGAGTCTGCAACAGTCAGGAAAAATCACTGCTGACAGTGTATTATCGAATCTTACTTTGAATATTTTTTCCAAATTTAAGAGCGGGTCTTTCAACCAGATAACATGAAGCCAAAGCTGCACAGAGCGTAAAGGCAAAGCTTATAAGCAATGCACCGGCATAACCGAATTCAAACCGTGAATGCTGTTGAACCGATGTTATCAACTGCTGAAAAAAGAATCCGTAAAGAAAGAGCCCATAAGATACATCTGCTCTTTTTGATAATCCCGAGAATAAAGGTTTCGTCGCAAGTGCCATAGAAAAAACTACGTATGGAAAAATAGTATAAAGTACCATATATTGGAACACTTTGGATACATTTTGAATTAACAACATAAAGCAAAGCAGTAATATGCTGATTTGAATATTCAGAATCTTTTTCATCTCATTATAGGTATAAAGCATACCTACAATATATAAAACTGATAAATGGAAAGCAGATATCAGGTCAGTTCCATAAACTACCACCTTCTGATCACGATAATGAACACAAAAATAGGCATCTATTATGCACAAAATCACTGTAAGACCTACCATTCTATAAAAGGAATTTCTGGAATGATCCTTCACACGCATAATTGTCAGCAGAAAAGGTGTAATCACATAAAGAGCTACTTCAACCGGTATCGTCCATAAAGACCCATTGGTAGCCATTGGAATCGGAAGATCTCCAAAAACGCCCGGTTGATAAAATACAATATAAAATCTCAAATTTTTTAAGTACAACGAAAACTCGTTTTCAAAATATCCTTGCCAGCCCAGGCTTGATAACAATGGTCCAGTTACAAAAACCATAATCAGTATCATCACTGCAAACGCAGGATAGATTCTAAAAAATCGCTTTACCACATAGCGCAGTACATTCTGATCTGATAACCAGCTTTGCGTAATCAAATAACCGCCTATGAAAAACAAAATCCCCACACCAAGCCCATGTAGATCAAAGCCGGCAAAAGATGGAGCATTTCCACCTAATATCAACCCCATATGTCCTGAAAATACGAATACTGTTCCTATCAATCTGACAATTGAAAAATTGTTCTCTCGTAATGCAGTGCTTTCTTCTTTTCTTTTTTCGGTCCTAAATAACAATTTCGAGTTCCGATTCATCACATTAAACTCCTAAAAACAATTAATAAGCTCTGCTACGAACGCAAATTCTACAACATATAAATATGATACAAAAAGGACTGCTGCCGGTAAAATCGACAGCAGTCCTCATCAATTAAATATTTTCTTATTTTGATTTAAAATCAAGCAACAACTTCTCCGTTTACAACTTCGAAGGAAGCACCATCATATTCTACTGTTCCACTAAAATCAGATGCTAATTTGCCATTAACAACATAGAACCATGCACCATCATACTGTACAAGACCTGTATACTGAGTCTGAGCCTGACCATTTGCAAGATAATACCATCCATCAGTGCTCTCATACAGACCATTTACATCATAACGAATATGCCCTTCGGATACAAGGAACTTACTTCCATCATAATCTACAAGACCATCCTTAGATGTGTCAAGCTGACCAGCAGTGATATAGAACCATTCACCATCATACAAAGCAAGACCCGTATACTGTGTCTGAATCTGTCCCTGAGACAGGAAGTACCATGTGCCAGCAGGATATTCGTTCAGACCATCAGCTGTATCCTTAACACCATTTGTAACAAAGAAACGTCCACCATCGAAATCATAGATTCCTGTAAAGTCTTCCTGGAAGACATCCTCATCATACAGACGCCAGAAGCCATCTTCTTCCAGAACAAGACCATCTTTCTTATCAGGTTCGGGCTCTACAGCAGAAGCTTCAACAACCTGCTCTCCAGTAGCATGGCATCTATTACACTCTCTTAACTGCTGTACATATTCCTTACCATCTTTTTTATAAGTAAGAATAGTTTCCCACTCTGTCCAGTCATGTCCAAGTGCCGGAAGCTTTTCTACTTTTACTTTATAATCCGGATCATCTGCGTGCTTTTTAGCCCAATTAGCATCTTTTTCTCCGTCGTCATAAATGCACTTATAAACGTTCTTTCCATCCTTGGTACAAGTCGGCGCAACAGAGAGTTCTTCATCCGGAACAGTGCTCCAAATATGAGCTACAAT
>CADBOX010000541.1 GCA_902796415.1 uncultured Lachnospiraceae bacterium | reverse complement strand
TCCCGATGGTTAATCAGATTGAATTCCATCCCGGATTCCTCCAGCAAGAGACAGTGGCATACTGTAAAGAGAACGGAATCCTGATCGAAGCCTGGTCACCCCTTGGCAGCGGCAGAGTCCTCAATAATCCTGAACTGATGGAGATTGCAGCAAAATACGGGAAAACCGTTGCACAACTCTGCGTCCGCTGGGTGCTCCAGCATGATGTCCTTCCACTCCCGAAATCCGTGACTCCGTCCCGAATCCGTGAGAACCTTCAGGTAACTGATTTCGAGATCAGCGACAGTGACATGGCAAAGATCGACGGAATGGGAGAGTTTGGTTGTTCAGGCATGGATCCCGACAAGATTAAATTCTAAAAGGGGTCAGACCCCATATGGGGTCTGACCCCCCCCATAGACCCCCCATATGGATAGACCTTAACCGGAACCTTAACCGGAATCTTAACCTGGTTAAGGTCTTTTTCTCTATCCACGGGTAAGAATTGACCTTATTGTGGCAAATAAGTTATAATAGGAAAAAAATAGAAATGAACTGTCATAGGCTAACTTGCAGAAACATCAGGACGATACCTATTGAAACAGAGGGAAAAGATGGATCAGGTGAATAACATCAGTCAAAAAAGGAATAGAGAATCTGTAATCTGGCACTACCGCTGGATGATTGGCCTGGCCATTTTCGTCATCGCTGTTTTGTTCAGCCTGAACGGTTCATCCATCGGCTCCTGGGACAAGTATGCCAGAGATGCTTCAAAAACAGGAGATGCGGTTTTGCTTGGTGAGAGCAGGGAGGTAAGATCGGATGAATGGTGTGTATTTACCCCCATGTCCCTGTCCCAATATTATAATCATTTCGGCAGGACCAGTGACATCTTACGGGCGACAGATACCGATGTATACATTGTGTACGGACAGTGTGTGAAGGACTGGTCAGTAGTATTCCGTCCGTTTCAGATCGGATACCTTTTCCTGGATCCTGGCAGAGGACTGTCTTTTTACTGGTGTGGCAGGCTGATTGCCCTCTTCCTGGTATCTCTGGAGTTTGGCATGCTCATCACTGGACGGAAGCGCTATTACTCCATCGCCTATGCCCTTATGGTTACATTTGCCCCGGCCATACAGTGGTGGTATTGCGCTGTCTCCTTTCCGGATATGCTGGTTTATGGCCAGGGGCTGGTCCTCTGTCTTAATGGCTATCTGAAAACCAGCTCTTACAGGAAGAGGATGCTATATGCAGCGGTCATGACCTGGCTGGAGGGAGCTTATCTGCTGGTTTTATACCCGGCCTGGCAGATTCCTTTTTTCTATATCTTCCTGCTGACAGGCCTGTGGGTGATCATCAGCAATAAATCAGCAGCTTTCCACTGGAAGAAGGATATCCCCATTGCCCTTGCTTCCATAGCAATCCTGGGAATATGTATGGGGCTGATCATATCCCGGTCCTGGGACACGATTCAGAAGGTAATGAATTCTGCCTATCCCGGCCACCGGCTGGAGACCGGCGGGGGAGGCGGAGCACTTTTGTTCCGGTACCTGGGAAATCTGTTTTTCCCATACACAGACCTCAATGTCCCCGGAAATGTGTGTGAATCATCGGCTTTTTATGATTTGTTTCCACTGGGAATCCTTCTGTCCTTATACATTTTACTAAAAAAGAAACGGGATGTCTTGACCATGTGTCTCCTGGGTGCTACCCTTGCTCTGGGGATATTTGTGGTGGCAGGCTTCCCATCCTTGCTGTCACAGCTGACCTTATTAAGCCAGTCCCCTGTGAAACGGTGTGTGGTTGCTTTGTCATATGCAAATATGCTGCTGGTTTTTCGATCGGTAGCATTGTCAGATATCGGAAGTAAGATCTCGCAGAAATGGTATATACTTCCTGCCATAGGCCTCCTCGCCTTAGGCGTAGCCTGGACGGCAAATGCCTGCCTGTACAGGATATATTTTACCCCTGCGATTGGAATCTTATGTGCCCTTGCTCTGGTTTGTGCTTATCTGTCCATCTGGCATGATAAGTCTTTCTGCCTCATTATGTGCATCTTATGTCTCATCATGGGTGCAACGGTGAATCCTGTCAGAATGGGAGTCCGGGATATCACGGAGGAAAACTCCCTGGCACAGGCCATAACTGAGATTACCCGGGAAGATGGGAAGAGCAGATGGATGACGATCTCCGACGTCTGGGTGATGGGTAATTACCCCATTATGTTTGGGGCTCCCACCATCAATTCCACCAATACCTACATTAACGAGGACTTGTGGAACATCCTGGACCCTGAGGGGACCTATCGGGAGATCTACAACAGGTATGCCCATATACGTGTCAACCTGACCTTGGAAAGAGAAATCAAGATCGAGCAGCCTTTTGGAGACCAGATTCTGTTGACCATCCCCCCGGAAATGCTGTCTCAGCTGGGAGTTACCTATCTATTATCCAGTCAAGACCTGGAAATGTATCAAACGGACCGGATACGATTCGAGAGAATCTTCTCCAAGGAAGGGGTGGATTACTCTATCTACCGGGTAGATCAACGATAGAAACAGTCAGCCGGATGGAAACCCGGCCGACTATATATAATATAGAGCGGAGATACGGATGAAAGTATTGATTGTCGTCCCCTGTTATAATGAAGAAAAGAATATCGAGCGAACCATAGAGGGAATCATAGAAAAAGGATACGATTATGTCATCATCGATGACGGAAGCAAGGATGCTTCTCTTGAAATTGCCAGAAAGAACGATTATCATGTGATTCATCTGAGCAATAATCTGGGCATCGGAGGTGCCATGCAGACCGGATACAGGTATGCGGCCCGGAATGGTTATGACGTGGCGGTCCAGATAGATGGTGACGGCCAACATAACGTGGAAGAAGTCGATAAGCTGATACAGCCTATACGGGACGGCGCTTGCAGCATGGTGATCGGATCCAGATTTATCGATAATAAAGGGTTTCAATCAAGCGCTATGCGAAGGGTGGGTATACGGTTCCTTTCCTGGCTGATGAAACTCTTTTCGGGACAGGAGATTCTGGATATGACATCCGGGTTTCGGGCTATAGACAAATCCCTGATCCGTCGTTTCTCCGACAGATATCCGTCGGAATACCCGGAACCTGTCACGAATCTGCAAGTCACCAAACTTGGTTATAAGATCAAAGAGGTGCCTGCCATGATGAACGAAAGGCAGCAGGGCAGATCCAGCATCTTCGGCATCAAGAATGTCTACTATATGTTAAACGT
>CADBOX010000540.1 GCA_902796415.1 uncultured Lachnospiraceae bacterium | reverse complement strand
GAGCTTCCCATCGACAGCATCCGCGAAATGATCTCCAATGCCGTGTGCCATCGTTCTTATGTATCGCCCGGTTCCATTCAGGTAGCAATTTATGACGATCGTTTGGAAGTGACTTCTCCTGGCAGGATCAGCCCGGATCTGACCATAGAACAGCTAAAAGCAGGAAACTCACGGGTGCGGAATGTAGCCATCGGCGCTGCCTTTCAGTATATGCATATCATCGAAAAATGGGGTACAGGCATACCAAGGGTTTTCAAGGAAGCTGCGGACTATGGGCTGAGAGAACCTGAACTGAAAGATTTCGGCACTTCGTTCAGGATTAACCTTTTCAGGAAGCCTTTTGAGACGGATCCGTATGGGGTTGTCAATCCATCGGTGAATCATGATTCTCAGAGTGCCAATGCAAATGAGACCGAATCTCAGAATGCCATACAGAGTGCCAATGAGATTCAGAGCGGAACACAGAATGCCGTACAGAGTGCCAATGCTGAGAAATGTCCTGCTGATCGTCTGAGAGAACTGATCAGACTGGATTCGAAAATTACAAGAAAACGTATGGCTTTGGAGCTAAATACTAGCGAACGTACTATACAACGTCTTCTGAACAGCATGAAAGATGTTCATTTCACTGGTGGAGGTCGAAAAGGACACTGGATAATTGATAATGGATATGATAGTAAATAAAAACCATTAAATGCTTGAGGAAAGAAAGAAATACTATGAAAAATAAAAATGCCTTGATAAAAATGGCACATGTCAGTGAAAACGCAGATAATCCCTATTTCGTGTTCTTTGAGATTATAAAATATTGCTTAAATGAAGAACCTTTTATTGAAATACAGATAAGGTCATAAAGATTAGAAACATGAAACATTGGTGAAGCAGAAACGATGATCCGGTATAACTAATAACATGCCTATTATACAAGCTACTTAGAATATGTCATCTGTCAGTCTATGTATATAACTTAGGAAAAAACAGAAGCAATTCTGTATACTATCCAATATGAAGTTACACAATCATGATATATAAAGTGAACAGGGAAATGTTATATCATACATGACCATTAAGAAATGAAAACTCAGGATTATTCTGAATTCTAATATGAGGAGTGATTCGACAATGAGAAGCATATTATCCAATCTCCCAACGGAAGTGGTGCGACTGTTTAAGCCTTCAGGCGAGGAAATAGATGATATAAGAGCTAATGTGCAACCGGGAAGAATATTCGTAGATGATCCGAATGTCATTATTGAAGAGAACGATGTGTTTGTACGATCTTTGCCCAATGGAGCAATGGAGTACCATCTAGTTGTAGATCGTGGGTTTTATAAAGGAACTCATGGTATTAGTGATCATTATCAAACGAAGACAAAGAAAATCTCGAAGCCCGAGATGGATACGGTATTTCGAAATCGGGAACCTAATGAAAAAGCTCATAAGATTTTTGTTTCTCATTCTAGCAAAGACAAAAGATATGTTGAACCTCTTGTTGAATTACTAGAAGAAATTGGACTACCTGATGACTCAATTGTTTGCACTTCTGTTCCGGGTCATGGCATTCCTGGGAATGCAAGAATATATGAATGGCTACGTGAACAGTTCATATTTTGTGATTTGCGAGTGGTTTTCATATTGAGTAAAAATTATTACGATAGTCCTGCAAGC
This sequence comes from uncultured Lachnospiraceae bacterium, assembly GCA_902796415.1. Classification (GTDB taxonomy): domain Bacteria; phylum Bacillota; class Clostridia; order Lachnospirales; family Lachnospiraceae; genus Anaerobutyricum. The sequence goes on along the minus strand of CADBOX010000540.1, from coordinate 752 downwards.
CTTAACGAAATGGGGGCTAGTTGGGTAACGAAAACAACGGAAACAATTATCCTCCTCCCACAATTTGATTTTTCTGATATAAAAGGTTGTATTGACTCGACAAAGATTGGTATAAAACTTGATGGTGATGAGGAAGAACTAAAACATCGCCTCAATGAACTAAAAGATACATTAATTACGGAATACAAGCTTCCAATGATATCGCAGATACGTTGGGAAAGACATCGAGACGCATTCATTAAGAAAATCAATATAATACTCAATGATGACATAACTAATGAGGAACAATTAGTTATACAAGATTCATTCCGGACAAATGAACTGCTGGGGGTAATGAATGCAGAAACTTGTGTCATGCTTCTTTATGCTGCGGAAGGTGATGGACAGATATTAATTTCGAGAACAATGAGCACCTCTATTTTTTGCGTAGGTGGTCGCTATAATATGAATGGTAGTCAAGCTCCACGTGAGATTGCAAAATGGGATGCTGCAGTTGAAACGCTTATTAGCCATGGCTATGTAAAGAAAATGAAGCAAACCAAGTCGGATTTGATTCTAAAAGTCACTCAGAGTGGCTACGAAATTGCAGATAGTTTCAAGGATATCAACAAAATTGACACACAGAAGACACCTGCTGAAATTATTGCATGGCTGAATAAAGATAATTGAAGAAATGAAAAACGACAAAATTTTAAAGGGCTATGAGGCCATTTACCTTTTTAATTGACTGGATATAGACAAAGACACGATCT
>CADBOX010000539.1 GCA_902796415.1 uncultured Lachnospiraceae bacterium | reverse complement strand
TGCTCCTCCCAGAGCCAGAACATAACGGGCACGATTCTGCAGCCATCGGAGTCCTCCCGGATCACTTGCACTGATGACACAAGTATCTTCCAGGGCTGTCATGATATGCAGCAGCACATTGATCAATATAGAACCATTCTGCTCCGGATCCGGATATTTTCTCCGATATTCGATCATGGCCGGATAGGATACTTTCCGAATAATAGGAAATCCTTCCGCTGCTTCTCCGCGGATTCCTTTCACTCCATACATGGCATAGAACCGCTCTCCCTGCGTGGTCGGTTTATTCCCTTTGATGTCCTCATAATATCGCCTTATGGGTTCCTTCATAATACTTTCAGAAATATTGAGGATAGAAGTGATATGGTTCTCCCCCCTGCTTACCAGATCGTATCCTGCAGCAGCTGAGATGATACCCATGGTAAAAATCATCCCCTTATGTGTATCATAACCTTCTGTACTCTCATACATGGCTTTTTCTGCCTCCAGGCCTATGGGGAGAATCTCTTCATAAAGCAGTTCCGGTTCATGTTCCCAGTTATATCCTTTAAAAAACAGATCGGTCAGAAAAGGGGATATGGTTCTGGCACTTTTCAGAAAGAGATTTTTCTCCTCATCACCCTTATCTCCATAATCATCCACCAGACCTGGTTTCGGAGTAAGAAGGATCTCATCAACCAGAGAGGATTCTATAATGTCCTGTACTTTTTTTCTGTTTATTTCTATACGCCGGGCTTTCTTACATCCTGTCATCTTAGATAAGCCTCCTAAAAAGTACCTAATACATATTATTATCTGTTGGTATGCTCCTTTTTATGCAATATATACAAAAATACAGTTATAGATATTACAAACCTAATAATTGTCTTTATTATACCATACAGTATTTTACCAATAAAGGTTTATAAGAATCCAAATACGGTAATTATTTCATTATTTTCCAATAATTCGCAAGTATTTTATGGGCAAAAAAAAACAGCCGAAATATTAATTTCGACCGTTTTTAAAACCCTTAATCATCTGTTTTTATTCTTATTGTAATTGATCAGACAACCTGCCTGTACAATAGCCCTCTCCTCCGGAGTCATATCAGTGATATACAGAGTGATCTCCTTGATCTGATCTCCTATGATATAAGCTTTGATATCATTAAGCCGGTTTTCTATCAGGGCTTCCCTGATCCCCGGAACATAGATGTAGTCTCCCACTTCAAACTCTGCGTCTTCCTCCATCTGGAAAGGAATCATACCCCAGTTCATCACATTGGAGCGATAACGTTTGGTAGCATATTCCTTAGTGATATTGGCCAGTCCCCCGATCACTCTCTGACAGCTGGCTGCCTGCTCCCGTGCAGAACCATCACCGGGCTTAATGGCATATACCAGACTACCGACCTCGGTTTTGTCAGGAAGAATATCCTCTTGGCCTTCTATAGAACGAATCTTATCGAAGATAACTCTGAGATCCTCATCCAGGGCAGTGATATCTTCCCCCGCTACCCGGGCTTTCTCTATCTTATCCACTTCTTTGGATCTTCCTACATACTCCGGATCACGTCTGGACAAGGTAAATTCAGCCAGGCCCAGAGGGTTGGAACGGAAGGAGGAAGTCTCACCGGAAGGAATCAGCTCATCGGTGGTGGTGACAGGATCCAGGATCTTGGAGCAGACCTTCAACAGGATGTTCTCTGTCAGCGGACTCATCTCAGGCCAGGGTTTGATATTGGGACCTGATACCAGTTCTTCTTGTGGTTTCGCTTTGTCAAAGCCGTTGTAACAGCGGGCACGGTATGCGCTGTCATCAAATGTGTAGGCAGGGATATCTCCCCAACAATCCAGTTTCTCTGCGGAGGTCAGGATACCCTTGTTGACCGAGGTGGCCGCTATTGACCTGGCATCCATCAAGGCAACTCCGGACAACTGCCCGTTTCCTGGTTTGGAACCTTCACGGTTAGGGAAATTCCTGGTGGTATGACGGATGGACAGTCCATTGTGCATAGGGGTATCTCCTGCGCCGAAGCAAGGACCACAGAATGCGGTCCTTATGACAGCCCCCGCTGCCATCAGATCATTCAGCACTCCCTTGGCTGCAAGGTCCATGAATACCGGCTGAGAAGACGGGTAGACTGCAAGATTGAACTGATCATTTCCTGTATCAGCCCCTCTCAAGGCATGGGCTGCCTCGATGATATTGCTGTAAGTACCTCCGGAACAGCCGGCAATGATTCCCTGCTGAACCTGAAGTCCTTTATCCTTCACTTTATCCAATAAGGTAAGGGTCGCTTTTCCCTGACCGATCTTCTCTGCTTCCACTTCCACCTGACGCAGGATATCGGTCAGAT
>CADBOX010000538.1 GCA_902796415.1 uncultured Lachnospiraceae bacterium | reverse complement strand
GTATTCTTATCCTGCCTTCTGCCCGTATCACAGTCCTGCTTATGCTCCTCTGAATCGGCAGATCGCCTGGTCCTTCGATCCGTCTGATCGTGCTGATACCAGTCCCTGTCTTCCTTCCAGCTCTTCTGGAAATCCTCCGCCTCTTTGGCCTTCTCCTTCAGATCATCCTGGTATTCCTTATATTCCTCCCGGGCCTTTCTCCTGGCCTCATCCATGGAAGGCTTCTGCTTCCGATTAATCTGGGCCTGAAGAATCTCAATCACCCTCTGCTTCTCCCGAAGGTAAAGCTGAGCAGCAAATAGTTCCCTCTCCAGACTGGCGATCTTCTCTTCATACTCTGACCGAAGACCGGGGCAGATGTGATAAATCAAGTCATCCCTTAAAGCCGTCAGAGCAGCGATCCGCTCCTTGAGGAAAGCAATCTCTTTTAATAAATCTTCATATTCAGTTTGGGATAGAATAATAGAAGACGGCATAAGGACCCCCAGTCAGATTTTCTTTCCTGTCTTAGCCAACATCAAAGCCTGCCCTTTCATTTAATCCCGATTCCACTTCCTGTTCCAAAGAGCCAGAATCTCGGGCCTTTTGGATCGTCTGACCAAATAAAAACCATAGATGGCAAGCCCCAGCTCAACGACTAACCATATAATAACGACGGGATCCGGCAGCTCTTTAATATAGACTGTTGACGAGAACGCAAACAGATCATGAAGTACATGGGCGATTAAAGGGGGCCAGATACATCCGGTTCTTAGAAAGACAGCCGAAAAAAAGATGCCGAAAAATACAGAAAGAACAGTCTGCATGCCAGATTCAAAAAGGCTTCCGGAGGCCACCATATTCGTCATATGGACCAGTCCAAACGCCACCCCCGGAATCAAGACAATGGCCGGTATGTATTTCTCTTCTTTCCACTGCCTGGTCAGATAGGAAATCGGCAGCTCCCTGAAAGCAACTTCCTCCGATATTCCTGCCATCAAGCAGGCAGCAACACTTGAAAGGGGAATCGGACCAAGAGGAAATCTCCCGGCAAAATACCAGCAAATGCCCCCATCAACGGCCCACAAAATGAGGATCGGGCTTAATAATTTGATACCTTCCAGGAACATTGCCTTGTCTGGTTTCCAGTTATACTCCCCTCTAAACCAGAAATAATAAAAGAACAGAAGAATGATTCCGCCGATAGATACTCCGAAAGGTACTGCTGTCGTCAGCTTCAGTCCTGTCAGACGGGAAAGCAGGAAGCCAAGAATATACCCTATGACAAACTGAGAAATGATCATTCCTCCAAACATCAAAATGATAACACCTGGTATCGTATGATTATCCAGGAACTTGTGTGATACTTTCTGTTTACTCATGCTGTCGTTCATCTCCTTTAAAGTAGTGTATTTATAAATCTTCCTTTCCTGTCTTAGCCAGTATCAATGCCTTATCATAGGAACATTGATTCTGTCTGGCATAAGCGATCAAAGCTCTGTCTAAATAAGGATACTTTCTGGGATTCACATGATTCATCCCTGATTCGATCCATGCCCTGTGGTATAAGGCTCTTAACTTTGTTTCATCAACATCAAATAATCCCATTTAGTCTTCTCCTATTACCTGGAGCACTAGAATAATTCTTTCATAACCAGTATTGTAACTCCCGGATTATCTCCGGGGATGACTCTTTTAATCTTAGGATGCCCCTGATACCAGTCATAAATCATATTCCTTAAGTTGGTTCCGCGGTGATAACCGTGTACCAGCTGCAACTGATATGTCCCCGGTCCAGCATTTTTAATCGCTTTTTCAATTATCTTTATGGCCTCATCCTGACGTAGTCCGTGGAGGTCGATTGTAACAAATGGTTCGTTTGACATGATTATTGCCCCTTTATTTTATACATTATCTAGCCTCAGAGAATTCATCTCTCAACTCCATCAGTATTTTCCCAAGCAGGTTTTGTCCCGGCCATGCCGGTGGGTCTGTTTCTACTGCCTTGGATGCATCCAGGCCTATTCCCCAGATCATATCTTTAGGACTGGCTTCTGCAAGGATTGCATTCCCTGTTTTTATCAGCGCTTCTTTAAGATCCGGATTCTGTTCGTATTTTGCCCGGTTGGCAGTCTTCACCACATCTTGACTTATTGAGCTCCAGACCTTGGTATCAAACGGCTTAACCTGCCTCCCAAGATCTTTGCACTCCTTTGGAGTCGTAGCACGAAGAATTGCCGTATATCTTTCTGCGTCAT
>CADBOX010000537.1 GCA_902796415.1 uncultured Lachnospiraceae bacterium | reverse complement strand
TTCCTCCACTTTTTTCAGATCTTCCATCGCAATCGCGTACTCTTCATCATTCGGAGCCTTACCATGCCATCCTGCCTGGTTCTCCATGAAGGAAATGTTCTTGCCTTTCACAGTCTTCATAACGATTGCAACCGGTTTATCTGCTGTTCTTGCCTCCTTGAAGGCCGCATCCAGCTGATCAAAATCATTGCCGTCTTCCACATTGATTACATGGAAATTGAAGGCTTCGAATTTCTTATCGATGGGGTAGGGAGAATTGACCTCGGCGATGTTTCCATCGATCTGAAGGCCGTTGTTATCGACAATTACCACAAGGTTATCCAGGTTCTTGGCAGCAGCAAACATTGCAGCTTCCCACACCTGGCCTTCCTGAATCTCCCCGTCACCAAGAAGAGTGTAGACCCGGAAGTCTTTCTTCTGATGTTTAGCACCTAATGCCATGCCCACAGCAGCGGAGATTCCCTGTCCCAGAGAACCGCTGGACATATCTATGCCGGGAGTATGGGCAATACAGGGGTGTCCCTGAAGGTGAGATCCGATCTGACGAAGGGTCAGAAGGTCTTCCACCGGAAAATATCCTCTGTGAGCCAGTGTGGAATACAATCCCGGAGCTGTGTGGCCTTTTGATAATACAAAGCGGTCCCTGTCCGGATTCTTGGGATCCTTGGGATCAATATTCATTTCTTCAAAATAGAGATAGGTAAACACCTCTGTGGCGGATAGAGAACCGCCGGGATGTCCTGCCTTAGCGGCATGAACACCGTCAATGATCCCCTTTCTTATCTCATTTGCCATCTTCTGAAGTTCTAATTTATTCATGATTCCTCCTGAAAATATGTGATATCAATAGCTTATCTACGTGGGGAGTGAGATTCCGATTCTATTCCCCGAACACAGCGATGTAGTCTGCCTTGAACTTCTCGATGCCTGCGTCCGTCAGAGGATGTTTGGTCATCTGCTCGATTACTTTATAAGGCACCGTTGCGATATCCGCTCCTGCCAGCGCACAGTCCGTAACATGGATCGGGTTACGAACACTTGCTGCGATGATCTCTGTGTCAATCCCGGCTATGTCGAAGATATCCGCGATCTCACGGATCAGATCTACGCCGCGGACGTTAATATCATCCAGTCTCCCCAGGAATGGAGACACATAAGTTGCGCCGGCTCTGGCAGCAAGGAGAGCCTGGTTGGCGTTAAAGATCAATGTCACATTTGTCTTGATTCCCTCGGCAGATAGAGTCTTTGTTGCTTTCAGTCCTTCCACCGTCATGGGGATCTTTACTACCATATTGGGATGGATTGCCGCGATCTCTCTGCCCTCGGCAATCATGCCCTCGGCATCGGTTGTGGTTGCTTTTACTTCACCACTGATGGGGCCGTCCACGATGGAAGCAATCTCCTGGATCACCTCATTAAAATCTCTGCCTTCCTTTGCGATGAGAGAAGGGTTGGTAGTCACGCCACAGATTACGCCCATATCGTTGGCTTTTCTGATGTCATCCACATTGGCTGTATCGATAAAAAATTTCATAGCTATACCTCCTGATTTAATCTGCCCTGACCTTGTGTCAAGATACAAACCGCCACAACTTACTATTATTCGTTCTCGAAATCTACGATTCTCTGCACTTTATCTTTGGATCTGCTATTGGGATCATATGTGCAGGACAGGTATTCAGCCACCATGCATTCTGCCAGCTTTTCTCCGATTACCTGAGCTCCCATGGTAATCACGTTGGCATTGTTGGAAAGAGCGGCTCTCTGTGCCTGGTATACATCATGGATACATGCTGCGTAAGCGCCTTTTACTTTGTTGGCAGCGATGGATACCCCGATACCGGTACCGCATACCACGATAGCTCTGTCATACTCACCTGCAGCAACTGCCTGAGCACATTTGATAGCAACATTGGCATAAATAGGATCGTCACTGCCGAAATCAGCTACTTCATGGCCAAGACCTTTTACGAACTCCATCAAGTGTAATTTAAAATCTGTTGCGTTGGGATCACATCCAAATACGATCTTCATAACATATCTCCTTTCAATTATTATAAATCTATTATAAATACTTTCTCATCTCATTAAGAGAATCATAGATACAGGTAGGTACCACATCGGATTCTGCCACAGTCTGCATATCTGCCTCTCCGGTGAGTACCAGGAAGCCTTTACATCCGTTATCCACACCGGTCCTGACATCTGTGTAGAGGCGGTCGCCTACAAATGCCATCTCTTCCGGTTTGTATCCGGTGATCTCCGTGATCATGTCAACGGTTTCTTTCCATGGTTTACCCAGAAATCTGGGTTTCACACCGGTGGAGTCCGTAATCAGGCTGCACATGGCGCCACAGTCGGGCATAAATCCGTAGTCCGTAGGACAGTTAGTGTCCATGTGGGTAGCAATAAAGGGAACACCGTTGCGGATATAATGGCAGATCCGGTCCAGTTTATGATAAGTAAGTGTAGTGTCAAAACTCTGTACACATACGTCGGGATCCTCTTCCACCAGATTCAGGCCCTTTGCCTTCCAGTTTTCCTCAAGAACCGGGGTTCCGTTCAGATAGATCCTGGCGCCCGGATAATTCACTTTCAGGAATTCAGCGCAAACATCACCGGCTGTTACCACCTTGCTCTCATCTACATAAATTCCCATCTTGGAAAGCTTTTCCACATAGACGGAAGGTACCCTGGATGCATTGTTGGTAAAAAAGATAAAATCTCTCTCCGGATCTGCTTCCACTTCCTGAATAAATTCAAGAGCTCCTTCAATCAGGTCATTGCTAAGGTAGACGGTTCCATCCATATCCAAAACAAACAGTTTGACGCCTTTCATTGCTTCTTCTTTTGATAACATTATAATCTCCTTTATATCAGTCAACTCAGATTTATCTCAAAAATAATCATTAATTATCGTAGATGTCTGCTGTAATCTTATCAGCGATGGCTTCCAGACGTCCTTTATCTTTAGCAAACTGCATGATGGAGTAGCGAGGACGAACCATGTAACCCTTCAGGAGACTCTCATGGAAAAGTTCTCTGCTGATGTTGATCTGCTGTGGTCTGTATGGAGCGCCTCCACGCTGAAGAAGTGCCTCGATCTCTTCATGGGAAGGACAAAGTTCTTTCACACCTTCCGGAAGCAGGTCTTCCATCTCCTCGAAGAAACGAGCGATAACCGGTGTAGCCACACCAACCTGAATACCATGATGGTTCGGATTCAGTCCACGCTCAACCCAATCCATCTCCCAGAAATGGGATAACATATGCTCTGCGCCTGATGCCGGTCTGGAGATATTAACCAGAGCCATTGCAACGCCGGTGAGGGTAAGTCCTTCCAGAAGATTACCAAGGGCTTCCGGATCACGTTCCGGCAGCTTATCGCAGGAATCAAAAGTAACCTTCATTGCTCTGTTGGTAAGCTCAACACAAGTATCGCAGCGATAATCTCCATTGGCTTTCACGGAAAGGTCCCAGTCAGCGATAGCAGTAATCTTTCCTACCATATCGCCAAAGCCTGCCTGGATCAGATCGTCCGGTGCTGTCTTCAGGATGTCTGTATCACCAACCAGACCATAGGTAAGATGGGCAACCGGTGAATACTTATGACCCTGGGAGAAGATCGGTGCTCCGTCTGCCACATAACCGTCCATGGAAGGAGCGGTAGCTACTACGATGTAGGGGAGTTTAGATCTGGAAGTAACAAATTTAACGGAGTCATTGATTACGCCGGAACCAACTGCGATCATGAGGGAAGTATCCAGATCCTGTTCCTGTACGATACGTCCTAATGTCTTTTCATCCGGAATTAAAATGTCATCGCCTGTGTCAAAAAGCAGTTCCTTCACATTAAAACCATTCTCCTTAAGAAGTTCTACTGCTTTCTTTCCGGCTACTTTGTAAGTATTGTTGTCAAACACCACAAGGATCTTGCCGTCCTTGAAAGGTTCTGCCATCTTAGGAAGATCTTCAATGGCGCCTTTTCTGATGGACATCTCATGGACACTGAAATTGTGGTGACGACCGCAGGAGCAGTCGAATTCTGTCTGGGGCATCTCGTTAACGGTCAGGTTCAAAATCTCATTCATGTTGCATTACCTCCTTAAAAAGTGCTTCTATTTACCTTGTTATCTGTATCATACACGATAGCCTTATCCATGTCAATAGAAAACAGACAATTATTTTTACATTTTTTATATTTTTTACTTATTTTTCCATTTTATAATGTTTATTTATAATTTTATTTTTACATTTGTAAATTTAACTTGTTTATAGACAGGTCTTCTGCATCATTTTGGATAAATAATCTTTCTGAACCGATTGTCCGGGAAGAATTCCTTATGTTATACTTATGAAAATGATAAAAGATTCCAAGGGGATTACTCGATATGAAGAAGGATAAACTGAT
>CADBOX010000536.1 GCA_902796415.1 uncultured Lachnospiraceae bacterium | reverse complement strand
TTTCCTTCGGACTTCTTCTCGATCAAAACAGACGATAACGCCCGGGAGCCGATGATGGACGCATTCAGATAATCATCAAGATATGCATGTTCGTCGGCATTGGTAATGGTAACTACTTCATAATCGGAAAGCCTGTCTTCCCTCACCCCCAGCAGTTTCAGAACGGTTGCTTTTTCTTTTTTATTCAGGTCAGCTCCCAGAGACAGATAGGGTTTCTCCACCTCGTCAGCATAAGTCCGGACCGGCATCATCATGATCACCGCCGTAAATGACATCACTGTCGTCATCAGTAAAGCTGTCATCCTCTTCCATGGCATCCGCATTTTTTTCGTCATCTTCATCCCCTCCTGTTGTCTCAGCTGCAGATAATATCTTTTCCTTTTTTCTTCTCTTGTGAGTGAAGACACACAGCACAAGATAGCAGAGAACACTGGCTATCGTAATCAGACGTCCTGTCCTGAATCCTTCCGGGACATAATCCAGGGTGATCTCGTGTTCTCCTTCGGGTATTATAACAGAAAGAAATGCGTTGCCAATTGTCCTGGTTTCTGTATTTTTTCCATCGACGGTAACTGTCCATCCATCATCATATGGAATGGAGAAGAACAGGTATTCTTCCTCCAAAGCATCAATGCTCCCTTCGATATGGCGTTCCGTCATTTTCCTGACATTCAATGTGTCAAACGTCATCTCCTGAACCAGGGAATCATAATTATCCTGAAGAAAACCGGCAGCAGAAAGTCTGACGTATCCTGAAGAATCTTCTCCTTTTAATGACATGGCAACCGTCACGGCAGACTTGGGATCCACCTTACCGATGGCAAGAATCCGGCCGTCCCGGTCCCCGTCATCTTTCAGGATACCATCCACACTGATCTTGACATTTTCAACCTGACTGCCGTCATAAAATAGATACAGGCTCTCTGATCCCTGGGGCAGCTGAAGATTGAACACGATATTGTCAGGCTCTTTCTTCTCATATTCAAAATAGTACTCTCCGTCATTGGTTCTTTCAGTGGTGCATCCGTTACTGACAGGATCCGGGATCGGAATATCTTCAAAGACTGTATCGACCCCATAACCCTGGTAACAGAAATCGTTCAGGACCCGGAAAGGATAATCACTGTAATAGTACCACTCATCGATATCTTTGCTGATTCCATATCCTATGGACATGCCATCCACAGGATTCCGGAAATAGCGCATGGTTCCATATGTATCCACATAATCAAAATCAGTCAGAAGCTGATCCTTCTCATGAAAATAGTAATCACGCAGGTTGAACATCAGGTTGGTAACCGGAGTTGACCCCTTATACAGGTATTCATTGACACCGGTATTCAGCCCCAGGGAATCCATGATACTCACCATCTCGCTGCGGGCTGTGGACCCGAAGAGACTGATGGCATTCATGGGATACCAGGTACTTTCATCTACGAGCAGACCTTCTGCCACCTCACTGCGGAAGAAGGTTCCATCCCTGTTCTCCTCCAGAGCCCTCTCCATATCTTCTGTGGCATAGAAAAATTTGGATATACTGATCTGCCCGTTGGAATCGAAGCCCAACAGACTGGTAACAAGGATCTCCCCGGTGATTACCGTAGATACCAGCATCTGATATGCTGCCTTTCTTTTACCGTCTTTCTTCATGAGGAACAAGATGATTCCGTAGGCCAGTATCAGGAAAACAGCCGACCATAGGACTTCGAGCTCCAAGGATTTTTCCGCAAAGTAATAACCTGCTCCCAGCAGACCGAGGCTGGCGAAGACAGCCACCACCGGTTCCCAGATTCGTATCGAATCCAGATTCTCCAACAGTTCATAGACCACAGAGAGAAGAACAACGCCATAGAGAAAAGAAAACCTGTTTGGTATTCCATACTGATCGTGGAATCCATGCCAGATAAAGTTGAGAATCTTCTCATTAAAACTCAGGTAGAAAAACAGTACCAGGAGGACTTTCTTACATTTCCTCCAAGGTCTGATCTCGCGGTTCAGAAGATAGAGTACAAAGAAAAGAACCGCAAAGATTCCAAAATAAAGGTTGGCATTTCCGTCAAAATTATCATGGGTCACGGGGTAGGCCATGTCAAACTGTCTGCTGATCAGATCCCAGAATCCGGTGATCCAGCTATGCTCCGGCAGACTCATCTCACTTCCGGAGGAGGTCTGACGAATCCCCATATAGGCAGGAATCAGAATTACCGCTGCCATACCTGCGGCAAGAAAAGAATAGACGGCAAATACGATTCCCCGGAAGAAAAACTGTTTTATGGATCGGAACTCATGACAGAGATACCATATCACGCAGAACAGACAGATCATGAATGCGATATAGTAATTACAGAAAAGGGCATAAAACAACCCCAGCCCGTAAAGTCTTCCGTCCCTCTTCTCGATCAGTCTGTCGATTCCAAGCAGGATGATGGGAAGGATCATGACAGAGTCGAGCCACATCACATTCCAGCAATAGCCTACCATATATCCATTCAATGCATAGGCCACGGAGACCGCCACGATATGTAAGTCCGGTTTTCGGCTCTTTGCCGTAAAACAGATACTTGCGAAAAGTCCGCTTAAAGACAGTTTCAACACGATCAGAAAGCTGACCACCATATTCAGTTGGCTTCTCTTAAAAAATACGATAATCAGATTAAGCGGGCTGGACAGATAATAAGAAAATAGGGAAAGAAAGTTTATACCAAGCCCGGTACGGAAGGTATAAAAGAGGGACTCTCCCCCACGAAGCTTATCATACAGCACAGAAAAGAAAGGCATATACTGATGCAGCCCATCAATAATCAGCAGGGAATTATCCCCGAAAGGAGTCACTCCCAGGTAGATCATCATACAGATCAAAGTCAGTAAAGGGAGAAGAAAGGACAAAATGTATATAGTTCTTTTTTTCATTTTAATCCTCCTTCTCCCGGTCATTTTTATATTCCATAATTCTCTTGTTTCTGCTTTTATGCTTCTGAAGCCGGGTAGCCGGCTGTTTTCAATCTTCGGTTCAGGATCCTGAGACATCTTAATATCGAAATTCTCTTGTGTATCATAAAGGAGAGGGATCCGTGGGTGAGTTCTGTCACATTATCCTCATGTCTGCGGTACTGGATGAGACACTCTTTCAGCAAACCGCATCCACCCATCTTCTCCCCTATGGTTCCGATCCAGTAATCATGCATATACATCTCTTCAGGGATTGGAAGAATCACATCCCTGATCCGACTTCGAAATGCCATGCAGCATCCCACGTAACTGTTTTTCACAAAATTTTTAAACAGGCCGGTACGGCTTCCCCTGTAATCGAACATAGTTGCTCCGCATTGGATCACTTCGTCCCCGTCCATGAGCTCCGCATTATGCAGGATCACATCCACATCATTCTCCTGAAAGGCTTTCATCACCCGTTCTACCTTATTCTTCTTCCAGATATCATCCTGATCGGAAAGGAAAATGATATCTCCCCTGCAGGCAGCGATGGCATGCTCGAAGTTTTTGACCACACCCTGTCCCGGCCCTGTCAGAAGGCGGATCTTCCCGTCCTGGTCCGCCAGCCTCTCCAATAATTCCATGGACCCATCGGCGGCATCATCGATGGAAATGATCAGCTCATCCTCGTCTCCCAGCTGACCCAGGATGGAATAAACCTGTTTTTCTATATATTTTCCTCCATTATAATATGCCAATGCAACTGATATCCTCATGAAACCCTCCCATTACTCTTCCTTCTCTGTCTGCCATACAAAAAAGGATCCATTCCGGTTTCTTCATTAAAGGATGATATCATCCTCTTCCTTCTTTTTCATGGCAGCAAGAATTCTTTCCTTCTCCTCCTGAGGAATTGATTCATCCTCCAGGATCTTCTGATAATCTTTCGTACTTTTTGTCAGATTATTTCCCAGAAAAATCTTAGCCACCTGATCATCCAATCTGCCGATCACCACACCCATAGCTACCTCCTCGAAAACAATTATACTTTTTTTATATTTTTTTCACATTTCGTACACATTTGTATTATATAATAAAATCAGTTACAGGGAAGACTCTTCTTTTCAGTAACCAAAGATTTTTTTCATATTTTTGAAGCCCATACATCCTAGGATTTATGGGCTTCCTCCTATTTTATCCGTTTTTATCCATATTTCACTCATCCCCGGCAATCCCTGCAAGATGGTTGATAAATTGCTGGGCTGTTCTTCCGGAGATACCCCCATGGGATAATTCCCACTTGTTGGCTTCCCTGCATAGTTCTTCTTCTGATTTGTTTATCTGAGGATACTTCCTGGCCAGATGCTTTACAATCTCAAAGAATTCTTTCTGGTTTGGCCTGGAGTAATTGATGGTGATTCCGAATCTGGCAACCAGAGACAATTTCTCCGTCATGGTATCTGAACGGTGCAGTTCATCATCTCTGTCCGCCCGATCCGACCAGGTTTCCCGGATCAGATGCCGACGGTTGGAAGTAGCGTAGATCAGGATATTGTCCGGTTTTGTCTCCATTCCGCCTTCTATGACTGCCTTCAGGAATTTGTACTCTATCTCAAACTCCTCGAATGACAGGTCATCCATATAGATGATGAAGCGGTAATTCCGGTTCTTGACATGGCTGATGATGGTGGACAAGTCCTTAAACTGGTGCTTATACATCTCGATCATGCGTAGGCCGGAATCATAGTACTGATTTAGAATCGCCTTGATACTGGTAGATTTACCGGTACCTGCATCCCCGTAAAGCAGGCAGTTGTTGCAGGGTCTCCCGGCCACAAATGCTTCTGTGTTTTCGATCAATCTCTTCTTCTGGAGTTCATAGCCTACCAGGTCATCCAGGACCACCTTATCCAGGTTATTGATGGGGATGAATTCCAGGTTACCATTTTCCGTGGTAAAACGGAAAGCTTTATTTAATCCGAACATTCCCACACCATAATCCCGGTAAAAACCTACCACTGCGTCAAAGAAGGTATCTACGTCCTCCGCTGCCGCCAGTTTGTCTGACAAGGCGCGGACTTTCTCGCTGACATTACGATTATACATCCTCTCCTGCTTGGCGATGGAATGATAATTCAGCAGGGTGGAGAAACAATCGATTCCAAGGGCTTCCTCAATCGGACGGAAATCATAGCGGAAGAGCTCCATGAACACCGCAAAATCATTTTTGGCAAAGTGGTTGACCGTCCCCTCATTCTTTCCAACTTTCTCGCTGGTCATACTGAAGGAATTCTCATTGGTGATCAGCACAAAAGTGAGATAATTGTGCCACAGATTCTTATCAAAACCATAGGTGGTCCCCAGGTCCAGCAGGGCTTTCACCTGACAGTAGATATCCGTCACCAGGTCCTCCGGCTGGTCATAGCCGTTTTCGAAACGTCTGAATATCTCAGACAGTTGTTTCAGGATGCTGTTTTCCCCCAGATTACGGTATAAAATCAATTTTGATACTTGACGATACATTTCTTCCCTCTTATTCTTCTTCGGCGGATTTACCGGATTTCGCAATCTCCAGCATCTGTTCTTCACTCATGCCAAGATTACTGATTTCCGAAGAAAACTGCTTCTTCATGGCAGCCAGTTTATCATTTACCTGCTCCCTGGCCTTATCGGTATCCTCCGT
>CADBOX010000535.1 GCA_902796415.1 uncultured Lachnospiraceae bacterium | reverse complement strand
GGTTGCTATGCAAAGATTCTTGATCTGTTCTCTGTAGTTCATACCGAGCCTCCTTTCTCTGTCATCCTGGTTACGTTGTTTTCAAATCTTATCCTTATCTTAGCACTTTGTATATCACAGATGCGTCACTCAGGAAAAACTATATGAGAGGGTGGAGGGCAAAAGAAGCACCTCCGGTTAAAGAGGCGCCTCAAATAAGAGGGAGACACTTGGCAGTCAGGCTACTGCTTATACATATTCTCGCAATCGGATGTGTTCGATTCATGACGAAAGAATTATAAATGTGTGAGATACAAAAAACGCCTCCAGTTAAGGAGGCGAGAGTCATCATCAATAACCGTGGCTCACAATTACCCATTCACCGTCGCCCACTCGGCCAAGCCACCACTGATAATCCTCGTATTCAAAATCAGGCTGCCAGGCTG
This sequence comes from uncultured Lachnospiraceae bacterium, assembly GCA_902796415.1. Lineage (GTDB taxonomy): Bacteria > Bacillota > Clostridia > Lachnospirales > Lachnospiraceae > Anaerobutyricum. The sequence continues at coordinate 1,724 of CADBOX010000535.1, read as the reverse complement.
TCTGCTCCAGATCTGCATCGTCAGTGGGTGAATGAAAATTCATGAGAAATTCAATGCATTGAGTATACTCATTTCCTTCACCGAGGCTGTTGATCCATTTCAAATTCTCTTCGGTCATACATTCATCTCCTGCGTATACAAATGTATGCAGCTCACAGCCTTTCCATGTATTGAATTCATCTAAGATTTTTACAGATGCAGCAGCTATATCATCTTCAGAAAAGATCTTCGATGTGTCACTCATCGGAACATCAGACAACTCCACACTGATCCGGGAGCTCACAGCATCGCCGTCTGCTTCAGGGTTGACCGCAATCATAAAATATGCGTCTGGCCCAAGGCTAAAGAAGTAATCATTTGTACCGTCTTCTTCGGTATAAGCGAAACTACGCGCAAATTCTCGGTAATTATCCTGCTCGGGAGCAGTTGCAACATATCCATTAAATACTTCCTCATCAAGTGTGATGCCGATCGCGACGGCTTCAGCATTTTCATCAGCTTTTCCGTCATAGAGATATACGGCGCCGCGGGCGAAATCTGCCGACCATCCATCAGTCAGATCAACGGTTACTCTGACTTCATTCCCATCCTGATCAAGGTGCGCAGAAGCAGTCTGCTCAAAGGTGGGAATAAAACCTTCTTCGCTTTCAGCTCCAAACACGGTCGCTGAAATACACATGGAAAGAATAAGCGCGCTAAGACAAATGATTTTTTTCATAGTGTACCTCTCCTATTCGTTTTTGGTATCCTAACATAGTCTGATAGAAATGTGTGAGATAAAAAAGCCTCCAGTGAGGGAGGCAAGAGCAATTAATATCCAATAAAGTGTCCGGCGATCCAGCCGTACTGATCATCATCCAGGTAGATTTCATACCAGTCGATATTGTCTCTTCTGATATGATTACCTGTAGTATCGACCTTCTGGCCATTGTTCATTCTGAAGAGAACTCTGGTATTGAGTCCCGCGCCGCTGCGGATGTTCGCATAAGAAGCATCGCTGTTGTGAATGGTTTTAATCTTGCCGCCGGTTACTTCATTAAGAGCTTCATCATTGATTTTGTTCATATCTGTCATGGTCTTATCCTCCATTTTTTACCTGTGCAATTGTTGCTGGTGTGTTTCATAAAGATGAATGAATCGGAATCACTCTAATCTCGCTGCATTAATCCATCCGCCGCCTTTCAGCTCAAGCCATGTGACGCCGGCCACAGTCTTGGAATTTCCTGTCGTATAAACATAATCACCGTTGTTGATGCTGCAGATCACATCGAAGTCTTGTCCAGGACCTGCTTTGATGACAGCATGATCATCGGATTTCCTGATCAATATCCTCTCTGAGCCATATACGGCTTCTCAATTAGAGACCTTGCAGTTTCGGGCTCCGCGCCATTCAGGCTTTCTACAAGTTCGTGGAAGGCGGCCCCACTCATTTTTGTGCTAAGCTCATTCAGCATATCCAGATGTTCTTTGTCAAGATTGAGACCACCTACTGCATTATTAAGATCTTCATCGTTGATTTTATTGATATTTGTCATTATGTGTTCCTCCTGCCGATGTCGGCGTTTTTTCAATATCTAAATTTGATCATAACACTGTGTATATCACAGATACGTCACTCGGGAAAAATGATGAGAGAGGGGAGCGGCGGGGAACACAAAAAAGAAGCACCTCCAGTTAAGGAGATGCCTCAAAGAGGGATGGTGTATGCTCATCAAAGCCCGATC
>CADBOX010000534.1 GCA_902796415.1 uncultured Lachnospiraceae bacterium | reverse complement strand
TAAGAGTATTTCTAAACCATTTTGACTGTACAGCCACTATTGACTCATCATCTAAGACAGCATAGGCTTCAACCCCACCATCACCTCCAGAGCCATTTACTGTCGCGAAATACGTCATGCTATCCTTATATGTTCTTTTACACCATCTTTTGAAAAGTAAGTTGCACATTATTTCAAAAGCGCGATCATTATCAACTCCATGAGTATTAAAGCAGTTCCAATCCATTCCTATTCTTTCCAGTCATTTTCCACAATCATTATCTAATCAATAAACGGCAGTTTTTCTAACGATTTTAACTGTTGCTCAGCAATGAGTCCAAGTGGCTATTCACACGAGTTTACCTTTTGCTTAATTTAATCTCGTATTCCCACGCAAACAAGATACGCTATCTTATATTATTTTGCTATTTCTGTTTAGTCAATTGTTGCCATAATTCTGTTTTTCAATCGTGAAGGAATATCAGACTCCTTATCCCAAATGATAGTATTTATCTGTGCTATATCAAAATGCAAATTTACTCCCTTCTTACAAAGCTGAATCACAGGCTTTCCAAGCCCCATAGCATATCCTTCTTCAAAATAGGCTCCATTATTGCGATGTGATAAGTCAACGACCACAAATCGGCTATTCCTTATTTGGCTTAATAACTCTGGCGTTATCAGATTATTATGTTCTACTTCGTCTATAAGTACAGGATTATAGCCTGCTTCTATGATTCCCTTCTTAACAGCCTCTCTCAACACAACTGTTTCAGCATCAAATTTCATTGCAACCAATACATTTCTTCCGTCCCCTGAGTTTCTATTCAAGTAATCTATTTGCTTATACCCCTTTGGTGTTATAGAAATATAAGTCTCCGTATTATCTAAACTAATTTTTCCTCCTTTGATATAACCTGCCTCCTTAAGATACTCAATAAAAAAATTAGCTTGACTATCCATTTCTTCCTCTGAGAATTCATCCTTTTCTGTCTTGTATCGTTTTACAAACATCAACCCATACAATTCCAGTCTTGAAAATACAACCTCTTGCCCTATATATTCAGCAATTTTATCAAGTTTCAGTAATATCATGTCTGTTTTTTCAGATAACGATCTTGGATACCATGCATCAACTGTATCTTTATCCATATGAACAGGGCAACCATGTTCATTGATACCTTTCTTAAACTCTAAATTATACGCATCGCATTTTTCTTTTGGCAAAGATGAATAATATCTGTACTCAGGCCAGTTCTTCTCTGTTGCACGAAATCCATTGTAATATAAAAAGATTCTTAGTTTATCCCAGTCAATTGTCCGTGCCTCTAATTCATCAGCAGTTAGTCCGTATCTTCCACAAACATCACAATTGAAAAACATTCCTACATACTTAACATTCTCATCATTCATCATTTTTTTTGATGCTCTTCCACCACATAATGGACATTTCTCATTCGTCATAAGTCTACTCCCTTCACAGTTATTATATACTTAGGTTCCTTTAAAAAATCTCATATTCCATTTCGTTCTGCAAATAATAATTGCAGTAGATTGTACAAACACGTCTCTTCTATTCCCCCCAATTATTATTTACTTCATTACTCTATTTAAAACGACTTATAACTATCAACGACATCGTAAATAACGTTATCGCCAGATATTGCTTTAAAATGCTCCCTCGCACAATGAATCTTTGACTCTTCAATAAGCCTCAACTGCATCGAACTCATAGAACCTTTTGTTTCAGCAACAAAGCAAATGTGCTTTATGTTCCCTCAATATCATTTTATTAACCCTTGAATTATAGGGAGGGCTGATTCCTCACAAATCTTCTTTTCAAGTTCATTCAGCAAGCCACGAAAAATACTTACTCTTCTTTTAATGTTATTTTAAAGCTTTCTTCACCATCTCCCGATACTCTTCCAGAACTTCCTCCGGTCTCTCAATCCTTACCTTTCCTCCCCACTGGAACACCCATCCATAGAAAGTAGGCGAAGTACAGACCTTGACCCTTGTCCTGAAATGCTCCCCATCAATCTGCCATACATTAATTCCCATCCCAAACTGGTCAATAATACCCTTTACCACATCCCCGGTATAGACCAGTGTGACTTCCTTCGGCTCGTCCTTCTCGAACATTCGGAAAACCTCTTTTGAATATCTAGCCACATCAAAGCCTTCCGGAAGCGGATCCGCATCCTCTTTCAAAATCTCCGGCTGTTTAAGAATCCGATCCACACGATATGTCCGTGTATCCTCTTTTACGTGGTCATATCCAACAAGATAGTAGAAGTCTCCATTCCAGACCAACAGAAACGGACTTACGATATAAGCGTTCCCATCATTCCGGAGAATCTGGTTTTTCTTCCCATGGTAAAATGCTCCTTTGCTTGATAGGAACATTATACTACAGGGATGAATTATAGTCCATTTATTTAAAACCATTTATACTAGTTTTTCTTTCCGCCATGATCCGTATAATAAAACGATATTCTCTTTCCATCATTGATAGCCGTGTTAATCGAATCAACGATGTTATAACCTCTCTCGTTCCCGGAACAGGTACGCCTGAATGTATAATCATTCCGTTTGAGTCTGGCAGCATTTACCTCATTTGTCAGGGACATCAGCTTCTTAACCAGCCTCTGGCTCTCCCGCTCCGTGATGAACCTCGATGACTCCACCGCATCGATCAGGATTTTCAGTTCCGCCATTTCAAATGTCTGCCCCTCAAAATAATACCTGTTCTGCCGATACCGGTGGCCGATGATCTCAAATCCGGCCTGTCTGAGAGCTTCTATATCTCCGGCCACAGTAGTGCGGTGCATCGAAATTCCGTACTCCTTCTCCATAATGCTACGAATCTCGTTGGTCGTGAGAGTATGTTCTGCATCCGTGTACTTTTGAAGGATCCTGAGCAAATAGAGGATACGGAGGCGCGTATCCGTCTTATCCAGAGCCGGCATCACGATGTTTGCCGTTGGTCTTTTGGATTTCCAATCCTTCTTTATGATCTTTGCTATCACTTCTGCCGCCAGGCGGGAGCCGTCTTCATTCGGATGAATCCCGTCCTCAGCGTACAGTTCCTGCTTTTTTCCACCCTATAGAAGTTCTGCCCGACATCCGCTATCAATGCGCGATTTAAGTCCGCAGCTTCCTGATAAGCATCATGCAGTGAATGCACCATCTCTTTATAAGAAATGCCGAGTTCCTCATAATGTTTATTGCCTTCCTTGTATGCCCATGTGGCAAATAACACCGGAACAGCACCGGCATCACGAATCTCATCGCACAGGAGATCCACGCTGTTAAGGAAAGCATCCTTTGAAGTTACCGGTAGTCTGCTCATTTCTTGCAGAATCACATAATTCCAGGATTCATTATCAAGAAGCGATAACGCTTCCTTCCCAAAATCCGTCCCCTGATCAAGTTGATCTCCTAATTTGATGTCGCCCCGTGTGTGTTGAACAACATCTGCTCCAATTATTTTTGCCAACATCTCTGGCATATCGTTAGTGTAAGTGAAACTATTTCCAAACATCAGTATCCGCATATCCATTTTTACGCCTCTCAAATAATCCAACACATTTTTCTTCACTTTTTTATGCAGCTAGATTCTATTCTGGCTCAACTTCATGACATCATCCTGAATATGTCTATCCAAAACGCTTATGCATTCTCAACTCGCGTTCACCTGGATAAAAACTCTCCTCTTTCAACTGTTCTTCTTCGATAGTAATGATGCCAATCCGATTTCCAGTTTTATTCTCAGTTCCTATTTTTCATAATACAAAGAACAGATTAGCCATATATATAATGAACGCCAGAATAACTGTCTCCATAGTGTTTCCTCATCCGAAGGGAAAACCAGCATCGTTAGTATTGGTATTATTATGACTCACTCATCTTTCTAACTGCATATTCCGATTTAAAGAATAGAGTTCTCGTACAAAACCTGATTCCTATTTCTTTTCATAGCAAAAGCCACCATAATTCTCAATTATTGTTTTTGCCTCCTCACAAATCTTATCGGGATTGGATAAATACTGCTCCACTATTTCTTTCTGCATTTTCGTTCCCTGCATACCAGCGTTCTTATTTTCTGGATCTAACGACTGAATCCTGCTACTCTGCAATCGAATACCCGCATAGTACCTAAATTTAGGATCTACCGTTGTACCGTTTACTTCCTAATGTCCCAAATATTCAACAAAAATGTTTTAAGAACAGAAAACCTTACCAGGGCGCACTGATAGGCAACAATGTACTATACCATTATACATACTGTCCAGTAGACACTGCTATCAACCATTTTCTTTTACTTTCACCACTGTGCCATCAAATCTACGTTTTTCTCTCATTAATTTATCAGTAGCCTCCCTTTCATTAATAATAGACTCTCGGAATCTCTAGGCCGCATAAATACTGGCTTCCAGAGATTCCATTTTTTAAATTCCCCCACATTTTCCTGCTGAAT
>CADBOX010000533.1 GCA_902796415.1 uncultured Lachnospiraceae bacterium | reverse complement strand
TTCTTTGTCATTGCAGACCGGAGGATGACAGGCACCGGCATAATCCACCTCCACCTTTCCCCGGTAGGATAAGGCGACAGCTTCCGCTTTCCTGCGGATTCCTTCTTCCAGTTTTTTAGAAACCTGACCGGAATAAGACCGGCAGGTTCCTTCCAAAAACGCTTCTTCCGAAATGACATTATACTGGTTACCGGAATGGAAAGAACCGATGGTTGCTACAGCTCCTTCTGTGGGGTCTGTTTCCCTGGATACCAGAGTCTGAAGATCAAGAACAAATGCAGCAGCCATCACAGTGGCATCCACCGACAGGTGCGGCTTGGCCGCATGACCTCCTTTCCCTGTAAACTTTATCATGAACCGGTCAGTCTGGGCCATCCTGGGTCCTTCCTCCACAGAAATAATACCTGCAGGAATTTCAGAGAACAGATGGAGACCAAAGATCTCATCCACATCCTCCAGAGCACCCAGCCGAATCAGTCTTTTGGCTCCCTCTGTATTCTCTTCTGATGCCTGGAAGATCAGTTTCACCCGGACCGGAAGAAATCCTTCCATACTTTTTAGTATCTTTGCCACACCCAGAAGAGCGGCGGTATGACCGTCATGACCACAGGCATGCATCCTTCCTTCATGGCAGGATGCAAAGGAACAATTCGTTTCCTCCTTCACCGGAAGTCCGTCTATGTCTGCTCTTAGAGCGATGGTCCGGATTCTATTTCCATCTTCTCCCGGCTCTGGCCCGATATAGGCCACACATCCCGTCTCATCCAGGGAGATCGGCTCGATTGATATCTCTTTCAACCGTTCTTTGATAAATTGTGTAGTCTCGTATTCCTGCAAAGACAGCTCCGGTATCCGGTGGAGTGCATGGTAGTTAGCCAGTACTTCATCAAATACCTTCTCTGCTTCCTGTTTTATAAATGCGTTATTCTCCATTTGTATCTCCTCAGATGGTTATCTTTGATGATTATTGTCTATAATGACAGATCCATATGCATAATCAGGCAGGCAATCTGATAGTTCATTTTTTCCTCTGAAGTTGACAGGTCTGTACCCAGAAGTTTCTTGATCTTATTGATCCGATACATCAAAGTATTCCGATGGATGAACATCTTCTCAGCCATAGCCCGGAAACTTCCTTCCAGTTCCAGATAAGTTTCCAGCGTTTCAACATATTGGCCGTCATGCTCTTTATCATAGCTGATCAATGGCCTGAGCAAATCCTCACTCATCTCCCTCAGGAGAGCTTTGTCCGGTACCAGACTAAGCAGGCGATAGATTCCCATATCATCGAAATACAGCCGTCTTTTCCCTGCAGTGATAGCCATGTTAAGCGCTGCTCTGGCACGCATATAGGTAACACTCAGATTCTCCAGAGTCCGGATCCGGCTGCCGATTCCGATATAATACTCTGTCCCCGGCATCCTCACATGGATACGATGTTCAAAATCCTTGAGAACCTTATTCATAACATCTGATGGCAAATCGTTGCAAACCAGCACGAAACTGGAATCATAATAGAAGAAACTGCAGTTATGAGTGACATTTTCAAAAAACAGTTCCATCCTGTAGCCGATTCTTCTGCGCTCCACTGTGTCCATGGTATCAAGCCCCGGAATTGTCAGCAGAATAACCTGGAATTCTCCATCCACATCGAAATACTGAAGCAGATCCTGCTTGGCGGACGCAGCCTGATCCGGCGATCCGATTGCTCTGATAAAAGCAGCACTAATCTGTTCATCTGTCATACCTTGCAGAAAGATTCGCACACTCACATCCTTAATCATATCTGTCAGGTAGATCTCCCAGGGTATGATCAGTAATGGCAGATTTACTTCATTGCAAAAATTGATGACCGATTGTGGAATCTCAGCGACATAAAAACCAACGTTCACAACCAAACCCGCTGCATGACGGGTATGAAGTTCCTGAACCAGATTAAAGAGCTTCTCTTCACTGTCAAATCCCATCCCCGTCGTGACGGCCAGCTCTTTTCCAACCAGGTGGCGCAGTATCGTAAAATCCTCGATCATGAGCAGCCAACTGATGGAATTCGACCAGCCGTGATCCCCAGCAATCATGGATATCTTATATTGGTCCCCTGTCAGTGTCAGCATATCCTCTATCGTAAATCCCATGTGAACACCTCTCCTTATTATTTATGCTCTCAGCACAAATAATCTGATTTTATTCTAGCTTACAGCCCATTGAAATCATTTTTCAGTATGGTATTCTTGTTACAAGAGACAAGAACAGATACAAAAAAAACATAACAGGAGGTATGAAAAATGTCAACTTATACAGCATTTATTTATGAAAACCATAACTTACAGGAGCA
>CADBOX010000532.1 GCA_902796415.1 uncultured Lachnospiraceae bacterium | reverse complement strand
GTTACGAAGAAGGATTCCACAAAGAAAACAGCGAAGGCAGCTGAGAAAGCTACGACAAAGAAAGCATCAAAACCCGACACAAAGAAATCATCAGAGAAACCTGCGCCGTCCCTCATAATCGAGGCTCAAATGGGCGGACAAATCACTGTGGATGACATTCTGAAGAAGCTTCCGGAAGGCACTGACCAGGTTTACATAAAACCAGAAGAGAATAAAGCGTACTGGGTGAAAGGGGATGAATCCGGCGAGGTCATTCTGTGGTAAGCAGGCGTGAGGCATTTGTTTCTGCGCAATACAGATAATAAACAGTATTTGAAGGTAGATATTATTCACAATAATCCACCCAAAACTTTGTGACATTTGTGCCCTGTGATAATCGTTATATAACTTGCTATTGTCCTCCTGTTACGGTAATGTACATGTAAGCTTAGAAGCTTGACAAAGCCGAAGAGCCTACCAAAGCCAAAAGGCTATAGACCATAAACACTTACCGCACAGGAGGAAAAGACAATGAGCAGAGCACAGGGAGATGGATTTAGAACACACACCGACCACGAACTTAATGCTTACAAATGGAGATTGCAGGCTAAGGTTGCGAAGCTTACAGACTATAAAGAAAAATGGTACCATGTAGGTAATGATAGTAAAAACGGATGGATCCTCGCAGCGGAATACAACCGGATGGAAAATCCGAACGGCTCCTGGAAATGGAATGGATGGATCATTGATGCCCACGTCTACGACATTAGGGTTTTTCCTGCAGAGTGTGTGGAAATCAATGACGGAAAGCCGCATGTTATCGGATGGTCACAGGTTGTTAAAACGATCGATGACGACAAGGAAGCGGCGAACCGGTATTTTAAGGATATTGCCATAAGATTAGCAAAAGACCTGAGGACTTGGATTCCTTCAGAGGTGGACAACAAACCGGCTTTTGACTACGAGGGAAGGATACCTTCTGCAGCGATTGTGATCAACTGGGATGAAGTTCGGGAAGCTTATGACTTCAGCCTGATCGTTGACGGAGAAGAGGTCATGCGAAGCAAAGACCGGAAAGAGCTGGAACAAGAGGCTGAGAGAAGAGGAGCTGAATTGACGGAAACCCACACTCCTTGAAAGAGGAGTGATGTGAAAAGCAGTATGAGGGTAGAATGCTTTGCTCTGTGCGGATACATGAGTGGTTTACATAAAATAAGATATATGATGCTCACATTAAAAGGAGGCTGACCAAATGGGGCCCTTTGACAAAATGTTTGATTACAATAACGATGGAAAACTTGATACCTGGGAAAAAGCAGCTGAGTTATCGTTCCTGGATCATATCTCGGTTGTGGACGGGATAGAGGACGATGAGTTCTGTGACGAAGAAGTAGAAGACGATGCCGGTTATGAAGAGTGATCGTGTGATATGTGTCTACCATGTGGATACCGAAAGGAGCGAACAAGTGAAAAAGCCAAAAAGAAAAACGTTGTGTAACATAATCATCATCTTCCTCCTTGGCGTCTACGTGGGTATCCACAGGAACGTTATAAAAGCAATGATTACCGGGAGTGAAATGCCGGAGGATCCTGCATGGCATTGCTGGTGTAGAAGGTAGTGTGTGGGTGAAAGAGAATAGTTTACATTAGATTGATGTTATCGTAAACTAAATCAAAAAGACACTGTGAATAAGACACTGCAGAAACAAGTTCAGTTTACATAAATCTGACACATTGATGGCGCATAAATTAGTGGCATGGTGGGGAAGTACAATTTCTGCCATGCAGTGGCTTCTTTTGTTCGACAGAGAATTCTGTGAGTTTGGAGCCCCCGGAACATATAAATACTTGGGCACCACAAGAAAGAACAGAAAAGAATAAACGAATCAGCCAGGAAATTGATCTATCAAGGAGCCGTGCCCGAGGGCATGAGTACTGGAGATTATATGGTGATGGGGGAGATTATTCTAATGAATATTGAAGGACCTTTATATGACAACGTCGATGAATTGGGTTTAAGCATCCGTACCTACAATTGCCTTAAACATGCGGGAATCTATACAGTAGAGGATCTGTGCAATCGTACTGTAGAAGATATGATGAAGATAAGAAATCTGGGTAGAAGAAGTCTTGAGGAAATATTGACGGGATTAAAAGCGAATGGCATGAGCTTGAAAAATCCTGACGATGAGTGAAATTGATTCCACCATGTCTGTCAGAGAAATATATGGTCATATATAACGCCCCACAACGGAGAGCATTGCCTGATCCTCTTTCAGGTGCGAGGAAAAGAATAACATGACATTCTTCTATACACACGAGGAGGTGACCTACAATGTCAAACAAAGGCACCAGTCGCTTAGGCTTCTTCGGGAAAATAAACCACTACGATGCGAACGGAAAGAAGGTAGGAGAGAGCCGTCCTAGTATCTGGGGAGGCTTTGATGAGTACGATGCTTCCGGTGATAAGATCGGTGAAACGAGGCATGGGTTCCCTGGAAGCATGGAGCATTATGATGGAGAAGGGTATAAGATCGGGGAGACTCGAAGAGGCTTATTCGGTGAGCTGAATCATTATGATGAGAAGGGAAATAAGGTCGGACATAGTACAAGAGGGTTATTTGGGGAGTGGAAGGATTATGGGGAGTAAAGTGTGACTAACGGATATCTGGTCGATGAAAGGTGATGGTACTTAGAATGAATGATCCTTATGAGATACCACCCGCAACTTTTCTGGGTAAATTACTAAACTGAGGAAAGAAAAATGATTGCCAGAATTGTCAGTCTGTTTATCGGATACTTTTGTGGATGTTTTTTAACAGCAGAGGTTGTTGCTTACAAAGTCAGCGGAAAGAGCGCCGCTGAATTAGGTGATACCGGAAATCCCGGAATGGCAAATATTATGACATCCCTGGGCTTTCTTCCTGGGTTAATCACACTGGCTGGGGATCTTGGAAAATGTATTCTCGCGGCAGAACTGTCGTTTTTGTTGTTTCATGGGATCGGATGGATTGTGGTTTTATATGCCGGCCTGGGATGCACGCTTGGACATGATTTCCCATTTTGGAGAAGGTTTGAAGGGGGAAAAGGCGTCGCAACAACATCCATGGCGGTCGGTATCTACAAGTTTGTTCCTGGACTTGCATCAAATATCATTGGAATGCTGACCGTCTTTCTTACGAAATATCTATGTGTTGGCGGCCCTGTTATTCCAATGTCCTACATGGTATTTATGGCTATAGCGCATGATTGGGAAGCTGTAGGAATAGCAGCGGTGTTAACTCTTTTATCCTTCAAGGCACATTGCCCACAGCTTCTTGGAATCAGGAATAGTAGAACGAAGAAAACGGATGTGTTGCT
>CADBOX010000531.1 GCA_902796415.1 uncultured Lachnospiraceae bacterium | reverse complement strand
CATATCATCCTGATCAAAGTTATAAACCGTTCCGGCAGTCGTTGTGATCCTGCCGGTCCAGTAATATTTTCTTGTATTTGCCTTCACTGCACTCAAGAAGGCTTCGCTGACCGGATACAAATGACCACCTCCCTCCGGACATGAAAAGAGAGCCGCTGTTACACGACTCTCTTCACATTACTAACAACTTTTATTTACTGGTTTTTCTCAACATCCTGCCAGCCTTGATTTTGCATGATTTCCGCATTCTCTCCGATGAATACTTTTCCTGCTTCTTCATCACCTCGCAGATTATATAACATCCATGCTGTCATATATCCATCACTCAGAACCTGCATTGCCATATGTTCCGCGCCCGTTATACGGCCTCTTACCTTGAATACATCATCCGGCATACCATTATAATTTTCCTCAAGAGAGAACAGCGGTGCAACACCGGCAAATTCATCATCACCGTAGTGCCCGGAGTCATCTGAAGCTCCCGTTCCGGCTGTCATCAGATATGGAATATGAACTTTAGAGATGTCATATTCCCATCCCATGTTCTTTGCAAGCAGCGCATAGGAAGCACTTCCTGTAAATAATGCCTTATAGTAACTTCCGTTTTCATATCTTGTAACCGCATTGATGGCACCGGCTCCACCCTGTGAGTATCCAATGACACCGATATTGTTCACATCGATTTTTCCGTACAACACGCTGTCTGACGGAAGGCTTAACATTTTATCAAGCGTTACCGATGCACTTTCTCCTGTTCCTGTCTGCGGATCATCATTTCCTACAACGATAAATCCCCATGAAGCAAGTCTTTCAAAGAACGGAATGTAATTTCTTACTCTTATGTTGCTTCCGTTTACCACGATGATCATTGGCCACACCGTATTCTCCTGTTCCATCTGACTCGGATACCATACTGATATTGTCCCTGCACTTTTATCGCATGAGTCAAATGAAGTATTTGATACCTCGTATCCACCCAGCTGAGAATACCTCATCTCCAATTCCGAATTACTCTTAAATCCCTCGTAGTAATTATCCGGAAGTAGCGCTTTGTTTGAATCGATCTTGTTCTTTATAAAAATATAGACAAGCAGACCGATAATCAATAAAACAATCACTCCAAATATGATTCCTATGATCTTCAACACCTTTTTCATGTGCCCTCCTTGACAAGTTGATGAAACAAGTGTATCATAAAGTTGCCAATGATACAAGTGTTTCAACAAAATGATACAAGTGAGAGGAGTTTGTTTCATCCCATGAATAACGAGCAAAAAAATACATATGTTAAAGAGCAGATCACATCTGCACTTCTTAAACTTCTTCAAGAAAAAAATCTTGAAGAAATATCCATCAGCGAACTGACCGAAGCCGCCTGCGTAGGAAGAGTATCTTTTTACAGAAATTTTTCCGGCAAAGAAGATGTCTTAAAACAGGAATCTGACCGCCTTATGAAGGAATGGGGAAACGCATTTGAGGAAATGTCCGATGATGAATACAAATCCTTCTTCCTTAGTCTGTTTGATTTCTATAAGGCCAACCAATCATTTTATAGAACGGTATGCAAATCCGGACTTTCAAATATCGTCCTGCAGACCATCCTTGATACCGCCCAAATCACTCCCGAAATGAATAATCTCGAAGCATATCTTAAATCTTTCTGGGCATATGGTATTTTCGGCTGGACTATAGAATGGATAAATCGCGGTATGAAAGAATCCGGATCTGATCTCTTCAATATGTTCCAGGTAATGCAAAACGGACAGCAAAAATAATCAGAACTCCTTCAGCGTAAAGGACACCTCCTACAAGCTCCCATAGCTTGTATCGCTGACCAGTTTCACCTGATACCCATCAATGTACATCTGCGTGTTTACAATGTTCATGGTCTCCATATCCAGGTATCCAACCGTGATACTTGCCTGCTTCTTATATGCCGAAAACTTATTCGGCCACTTCTTCGATACCCGGAAGGTCACACCAATCTGAACCACACCTTCTCTTACTGTTTATACGCGCTATTTGCGCTTTCTTTTTCCTGTGTTATCGGATCCGCGGATTTCTTCATGATAAAAATAATCCACGATTACCGGATGCCCCTGCGGAACCCTTCCATAAGGCATTTCATT
>CADBOX010000530.1 GCA_902796415.1 uncultured Lachnospiraceae bacterium | reverse complement strand
TGCATTGCTCATATACGTTTACCTCCTGTTCTTGAGCATAAAAAATCAGCCTCTCACTGTATGTGAAAGACTGATATGTATCATCAGGTGCGATTTTTAACAAACGAATCTGAATCAGAAGTATTTTTCGATCTCTGCAGTCTTAAGGACCTTGCCTGCGGATACGAGCTTATCATCGATCATCAAAGCCGGCATACTCATGATACCGTAATTCATGATTTTCTCCATGTCTGTGATATACTCAATCTCCGCTTCGATACCTTTGTTTGCCGTTGCTTGTTTAGCAGCCTTGAGAAGCGCTTCACATCTGCTGCAGCCGCCGCCTAAAACCTTGATATTCATTTCTTTTATCCTCCTGAATGAATTTGTATTGGAACAGGCTGAACCTGTATCCGCCCTTTTACTGTGCCAAGTACTGTGAAAGTTCTATGATCTTCGCATGGATATTTCGGATCGTCTCGATAAAAACTTCATCATCCGATCCGGTGGGATCATCCAGCCCCCAGTCAAAGCTTTCCCTGCAGGGAAGATACGGGCAGCTCACATTACATCCCATTGTAATAACCACATCTACGGGAGGGATCTCTGACAGAAGCTTGCTGTACTGCGTTTTTTCCATGTCGATACCATAGATCTTCTTCATCAGCCGGACCGCATCTTGATTGATCCTGGGTTTTGTTTCCGTTCCGGCTGAATAGCTCTCAAAGATATCAGACGCAAGGTGCCTGCCCAGTGCTTCCGCAATCTGGCTGCGGCATGAGTTATGAACGCAGATAAATGCTACTTTCGGTTTTTCCATTGAATTTCCTCCCTTCAGACCAGTAAATGCGCAATGGCATTGAATAAGTATCCGACAATGATGATCCCAACCGTACAAATGGCAGTGAATGCTCCAAGCAGCTTAGGCTTGATTGCCTTCTTAAGCATGATGAGAGAAGGCAGACTGAGCGTTGTGACTGCCATCATAAAGCTGAGGATGGTCCCGAGCAACGCCCCTTTTGACAGCAGGGCTTCTGCCACCGGGATCGTCCCGAAGATATCCGCATACATCGGTACCCCGATGAGTGTTGCCAGTATTACTCCGAACGAATTGTTACTGCCGAGGACCAACTGAATCCAGCTTTCCGGGATCCAGTTGTGAATCACTGCACCGATACCTACGCCGATCAGGATATAAGGAAATACCTTCTGAAGAGTAGATGTGACCTGGTCCTTTGCATATATGATCCTGTCTCTGACAGTAAGTTCCGGGGCCTCAATATCCACGCTGCTGCGGCTGTTGCGAATGAAGTCTGCTACCTGGTCTTCCATATGGAGCTTCTCGATCAGAGTGCCGCCGATTACGGCAATCACAAGTCCAAGTACCACATAGATAATTGCCACTTTAATACCAAAGATGCTCATCAGCAGCACAAGGCTCCCCAGATCCACCATAGGGGACGAAATCAGAAATGAAAATGTCACCCCAAGGGGAAGTCCTGCGCTCGTGAACCCCATAAAGATCGGAATAGATGAACAGGAACAGAACGGGGTCACGGTTCCCAGAAGCGCCCCTGCTAGATTCGCTCCGATCCCGTGAAATCTGCCCATGATCTTCCGGCTGCGCTCCGGAGGGAAAAAGCTTTGAATATAGGAGATGCCAAAAATCAGGATGCTCCTTTTTTAGATTTCAATATTTCTTCAAGGATACTTTGGTACAATAGGAATATATTTAATCACAGAGGTATTCCATGAAAATATTGCTTGTTGAAGATGAAAAGAGAATGTCCGAGGCATTATGCGAAATCCTCAGGCAGGAAAAATATGATACAGATGCGTTTGCAGATGGAATAAGTGGACTTGATGCTGCAAGAAGCGGCATATATGATCTGCTTATTCTTGATGTTATGCTCCCCGGAATAAATGGATTTGACATAGCCAGAACTGTGAGAAGAGAGGGAATACAGGCTCCCATCTTAATGCTCACTGCGAGAGCAGATACTGATGATAAGGTGAGTGGCCTGGATAGCGGAGCAGATGATTACCTTACAAAGCCCTTTGAGACAAAAGAGCTCCTGGCAAGGGTAAGAGCCTTGCTTCGCAGGAATAACATGCAGAAGACAGATGATACCGGAAATCTCGTATCGGGAGACCTTAAACTGGATAGAAACAGGTCAATGCTTATAAATACTGAAAATGGCATGGATGTACGTTTGTCAGAAAAAGAGCTGTTCTTTGTTTCCTTGAAGGCATCTAAGGAGATAATGAAACCTGTCGAAGATACATATCAGAAGCAGAAGCAGTTTATCTCAGATGCGGGACATGAGCTGAAAACTCCCATATCAACAGTGAATGCCAATGCTGAGATTTTGCAGCGCGAGATTGGAAATAACAGGTGGCTTGACAATATTCTTTATGAGAACAGGCGCATGAAAGAGCTTGTGACAGGACTTCTGGACCTTTCAAGGACAGAGAACATGGAAGCAGTACATACAGATGTTGATTTTTCGAGAATTGTTACAGGCGGGATATTGCCTTTTGACTCGACTGCTTTCGAGAGAGGCTTGCTTCTGGAGAGTGATATTGAACAGGACATCCATTTGGAAGGGGATCCTAACCAGTTGGGACAGCTGGTTGCGACACTTTTGGACAATGCTGTTTCCCATGC
>CADBOX010000529.1 GCA_902796415.1 uncultured Lachnospiraceae bacterium | reverse complement strand
TTCTTCCCACGTTCAATGAATCTTCCCCTGTCAGTTCCTGCCCATTTACAGACACATGGTCATAGACGGATGGATCAACACCGCATTCTACCACACGATATTTTTGATCTACCGCTCCATCCGGCAAAGTCACCTCCGCCGACTGTCCGGGACTGAGCAGGAACACATTTTCATAAGGCGTCGTGCCACCGGAAGGAGTATAATCCCCCAGGAAAGTCACCTGGGCGTTGGTACCCACATACTTCACGAGATCCCTGTCATCTATGGTTTTCCACTCGGCATCAAGAGAGTCCTGATACCAGATCTGATAAGGGAATACGATAAGATCATTTGCCTCATTGTCCGTACCGGAAAGCTTCTTGCTCAGAATAAAGGTCCCCGGTTTCACCGCAGCCAGATTAAATCGCATATGCAGGTTAGACGCACCCGCTCCACGTTCCATATAGAACATCCGCATGTCATGCTTGGTGTAATCTTTGAATACATGGACCGTCTTTCCGTCTACCGTTTTCGTCTCAAATATCTCGTCAAGCTTATCCAGGCTCTCCCCTCTTGCCTCATAATTGGCCTTAAAGATGTCGTAGAGGGTGGAATTGCCTCTGGAGCTCTTCACCTCGCCGGTGCGGAAGTTGATGGATCCTGTCATGGCAGAATGGACTCCGCCCAGATCCAGGACCAGCTCCCCGTCCACATAGAACCAGAAATCATCATCCCCGGAAAACTCGAATATAATATCATGTCCCCAATCGTCCAGACCATCTGCAGTCTGGGTGAAGCTGGCAGACATCTCCATACCAAAGTGATAGTGAGCCTGACTCCTCTTTCCAATGTCATACAGCTTCTCACCCTTTCGGGCATCCAGATCAGAAAGTTCTTGTGCCAGTACGTTGGTCTGATTGGTAAAGCTACAATACTTTCCCGGTATCAGATTATCATAGGGCATAAACTGACCATGGTAATTTGTGGGACTGATATAATTCCCGATCGCCCCCAGTTGGTCATAAACCGTAAAGGTTCCATCCTCATTCAGATGGGCGAAATTCGAAGTGCTGTCATACTCAAAATAACCACTCTCATTGTGAATGCTCTCAAGGAACAGGTGATTGACATCTTTCATATCGTTAAACAGTTCTGACAATGAATGTCCTTCGTTCTCGGTAAGGGAAGTGGTTGTAGGATAATCTCCATCCAGATTTGTCGAGAGTAATCCTTTATTATTATTATCCCCTCCAAAGAATGGATTCTGGACGGAATCCCTGGGGCTTTCACTGGTTCCTGTCTTCGGATTATCAAAGTCAATCATCTTCATGGTGATACCGTATTGGGTTCCGTCGAGGGTATCCACCGTTGTCAATTCATCTTCAGGATCAATGGGATGAATCACTGCAAAGTAAAAGTCTTCTGCGTCGGATAAGGCGCAGGCTGAGATATGCCCGTCTTCTGTCTTAAGTCCGGAATAGGAATACTGATTATCATCCCATGCGATGATCGGAGTGTAGTCTGCCCCATAACGTCTGCCATTCATATTGGTGCTGGCGTTAAAGTCTGACTTTACATCATTGGGTTTCGATGTAGTATATATGGTCTGCCCGCTTGTTACATTGGGAACGATGCATTTTTCTTTATATTGTTCATTTTGCAGCCAGTAATAGTAGCTCAGTGTACCGTCAGGATTCGTACCTTCATAGAAATTCCATAAAGCGGTATTCACTTTTGTGCCGACCCATTCGATCCCGTCACCTGTGTCGTAGACGCGAATCAGGGAACCATCATGATCTATCGCATAAAATTCATATTTTTTGGCAGATTCATTCCAGATACGGGTGTAGATGATAACCTGCTGGCCGTCATACACATTTTCGGTGTCGGATACACTGACTTTCTTGGCAGTATACATAGTGAAGTCTTCTTCCGGGAAAGCAGACTTCTCCACCAGGTTCATCCAGGTCGATGCCCCACTGCCTGTGGAGGAGTTGAAGTCACCGGACACATAATTCAGTGCATAGCCTCCAGCCACAAAGTGCCATTTTCCTGCAATTTCTCCGGTTCCCGGTCTTGCAGTGATCACAGACTTCTCATTATCCGGACTGGCAGACAGGTAGGCACTACCATTGTCGATGGTCAGATATTTTGTCTGCCCGTCAACGGTTGTCTTCAGGTAGTAATGGTCCTTCTCAATCCATTCAAATGTCCATTCATGGATATCACTGTTCTCTGCTACCAGTAGGATGCCTTCGTTATCCAGCACGTCCGGGCGGATCGTCATACTAGTAGAGGCAAGTCGTTGCTTGCCGCTCACTTCCTTACTTTCCGAAGTAAGAGCAGCCGCTGTGGCTGTTTCATCATGATATGCGATACCATAGGTCTTACCATCCAGATCATAGGGTTCCTCCTCCAAATCCTGCGTATCCGCATCCGTAATATAGATCCTTGGATTTGTCTTATCATTCTTATCCGTATAGAACCTGATTCCGCCACCACCATTGGAGTGCTGAAGCCAACGATTATCAGAATTATGCTTGAAATAGAATTGGTTTGTACCCGCAACACTTAACTGAATCGCGGTACCCTCATTCTCATCCAGAGTAATATTGTTGCCTGAAGTCTGTTTGATATATTTCTTCGTACCATTTACGTAGGTATAGATGTAGAAGACATCGTTCCCTTCTCCATTTTCAAAATACCATTCCGCTGCCTGGCTTGAATCGGTTGTTTCAATCAGACAATTGTTATTGTTAAGATCCGAAGTGAAATATTTTTTTGGACTGTCATAAGAGAGCAGATATCCTTTATCCGGTACAATTTCACTGACAGATCCCAGATCTGTCGGGTCATAATTCACCGGCTTCGGAGCATCCACCACC
>CADBOX010000528.1 GCA_902796415.1 uncultured Lachnospiraceae bacterium | reverse complement strand
CTGTTGTAAGGATAACTACCGGTGTCATAATTGCCAGAATTCTCTTTTTCATCGAAGTCTCCATTCCTCCGCCTTTGACCGACGGCACAAATCATCTTATACCCTTCCCTAAGGATTACAATTACCGCATGGTTCATAACCTTCCGCCAATAGTTCTTCCCTGTCGAGATTGGTAACCAGCCTGTTTTCTTCCTTCATCTGAGCAACACTGTTACAATCGGGATAATGGAATTTCTTTGTATTTGTATTGCACACATATTGGAAACTCTGCTCCATTTCACTTTTGTCACTCTCGTCAGCGGGATCTCCCTGTTCATTCATCGACGATCGGGTTATTCCTTCTCCACCATATCCTTCATCAACACCGGAAAATGCAATAATACCGTCACCGGCAGTCCAGTCTGTACAAGGCTCCTTGTTGAACCGAATTTCCGTCCCATCTGAATATACATTAACGCTCCCCTGTTGATCCGTTCGATACATGGAAATATTATGATTCTGCAATCTCTGGAAGGTTTCCATTGACGGATGTCCGTACCCATTATCCCTGCCGCAGCTGATAATCGCAAACCCCGGGGATACCTGTTCCAGGAATGCATCCATGCTTGATGTATTACTTCCATGATGATTCACTACATAAATATCTGCAGACAAATCTTCTGCGCTGTTAACCAGGTCGGTCTCACTTTCATGCTGGGCATCTCCGCATATCAGGAACCGTGTATCTCCATACTGAATCTTTATACATAGAGAAAAGTCATTATCTGACGTATAGTCTGTTCTTTGAGGACCAATCACTCTGACAAAAGCGCTTCCCATGGTAAATTCGAAACCCGGATCAGGGTGCAGAACGATGCATCCGTTCGATAAAGCAGCCACAGCCAGGGACTGGTATAATTCGCCGCTTCCGGCATAAGGAGGAGCAAGAAACATATCGCTGGGAAATACGGAGAGTGCACCGATGATACCGCTAATATGGTCTTCCTCATAATGGGACACCGCCACGCAGTCAAGAGTCTCCACTCCCTGCTGTTTCAAATAACTGATCACGTAAGAAGACGCACCTCTGCCGCCGCCATCGATCAGCATGAAATGCCCTTCTGATTCCACCAGAACACTTTGTCCCTGTCCCACATCCAGGACATGAAATACAAATGGTTCGGCAGCCAATATCGGAAACGCCCTGCTGCATAAAAGGAAGAAAAAGAGGAACGTCCCTATTCTCTTTATGATCCTGTACATCTTTTCATTCTCACCCCCGTTTTACAGCCCCACATTGTATTTCGCATCCATGAATCAGTCAGCCGTTCTATCTGTCGCTCGAAAGCCAAAACGGTTAATCCAGGCTATTTATCCGGCTGGCAGACACTGCATGGTTCATATTTTCCGGATTCAATATCTTCTTTTGTAAGCCTTCTTGTTTCATGCCCCTGAATGGTTACACAGCTTTCCCTGTGATACTTTTCACCATGCATGGTTACATAAAACTCTCCTTCATAAAGCTGACGTTCTTTATACTCGTGTGTCGCTGTGCCGCCTCCAACGGCAAGACCAGCTATGACAGCTCCGATAATCAGTGGTTTTCTGTGTCTTGAAGCAAATCCTTTTATCTTACTCCCGGCACTTTCCCTGAGTAAAAAAATGGTAAACGCATTTGCTTCGTATTCCTCAATTACCGAATGACCGACAACAGACCGGCTTTCCATATGCCTGCAATAATAATGTCCCTGTTCATGGGCCAGCACCAGCCGCCTCTCTTCTTCATTTAATCTGTCACTGACAAATACAAGGCGGTAATTGGCATCTATATACAGGAAGCCATTGGTATGTGAAACCATCTCTTTTAATCCCAGATGGTCTATTACCGTGGCAACATCCTCATCATTAATAATCGGATTATATTCAATAATGGTAAACCCCTGCCGCTTAAATACGCTTTCCAACGCGCCGACAGTCACATCCCCAATGGAATATTCCGACCGAAACAATTTAACCCGTTTTTTTATCTCATTACTGTTCATGATTTCCTATTTCTGATATTCTGAAGGGCTTTCTCGGTTGCAGCATCAGGCGGAGCAGACAAAAAGTCCATCCCATCGTAGGCTTTTACCACAATTTCTCCCGGAAGTTTTTTACATCTTGCATACTCTACCAATATCATAGTCCGCAGGGTATGCATCGCCTGGTCATCAAGATCCTTAAGGATATCATTGAGTTCGTTCTGCCCAAACAAGCCGCTTTCAATGTTTTTCCTTTCATAACATCTTTTCAGTAATTCTCCAGGATATGCAGGCAGATTTCGAAGCACATAAGCAAATGGAATCTTTAATGTGGTAAAAAACACATTATAACAATCTGTATATTCAGTAAATAAAGGAGTATTTTTTATAATTCATTAAACACTTGTGAGAAAAAATCCTCTTTTTTCAACATACCTGGAATATAATTATGAAGAGTCTCAAGTAAATCTTCAGCAT
>CADBOX010000527.1 GCA_902796415.1 uncultured Lachnospiraceae bacterium | reverse complement strand
ATTTGACAGGATCCTTATTGACAATGCTGATTTGGGGATTCCTTCGTATCAGGCGCTCTGGATGCGAATCCAGAACGAGATTACCGGTGAGCGGTTCAACCGTTTCACCGACATCGCGGACATGGATGCGCTGGCTTATCAGGTCTACACTCCGGAATATCTGGTATCCATCTCCGAAAGGATCGCGCAAAAAGCCGAGAAGAGTGCATATGGGGAATGTGTTCTGACGGTGGACGAAGCGGAAAAGCTGATCGAGGATTCCCGTTATACCGGCACTGGTATTCCGGGTCTGGTCCGGGAGGCTTTTGCAGCTTCTTTTGATGAAAGGCAGAATGACATAGCGGGCACTCCGGATGTAATTCGGCAGATGCAGGAAGGAGATGGTTCCTATGTTTGATATGGAGGCGAGAAGGGTAATTGAGGCGCTCCGATCCGGAATCCCGTCCCGTTCTGTCGGGCGGTATTTTACAGAGGCACGCCCGCAGATCATGAAGGACTTGTCGGAAAAACTGGAGACGGTATGCGAAAAGGGAACTTCCGACGGAATGATCATTATGGGAAAATATGGGGAGGGAAAGACCCATCTTCTGAATACGGTCTTCAATATGGCTCATGAAAACAACATGGTCGTTTCGTATCTTTCCGTCAGCAGGGAATCGCCGCTGGACAAGCTGTATCTCGTGTATCAGAAGCTGATGGCCAATACGTTCCTTCCCGGCCGGGAGCAGCCCGGATTCATGCAGGTTCTGGACGATATGACTCCCAACAGTCCTGTGGCCAGCGAGTTGATGGTATATGGCGCCAAGGAACTGGAAACGGACAAGCTGTATTATCTTCTCAGGGCGTGTCTCAACACGGAAGATCAGGAAGAAAAATTCCAGCTTCAGGCGGACCTGATGGGGGATTTTATTGCGAATCCGATGCTTCGGAAAATATACAGACGGATCTTCAATACTTCGGTGAAGTTCAGTACCTCGTTCAGTAAAACGAAGCATTGTCAGGATTATTTTTATTTCATGAGCCTGCTGTTTCAGAAGCTAGGCTATAATGGCTGGGTGATCCTGGTTGACGAGGCGGAGCTGATGGGGCGTCTCGGGAAAAAGGCCAGGCAGAATGCATATCGGAATATTTATCGTTTCCTGAATCCGGATCCGCGGCTGGTTTCCACATTCAGCCTGTTTGCTTTCAGTGCGTCCTTTGAGGAGGATGTGATTGAAGGGAAACATGAATTTGAGAATCTCGAGGAGATCTATCCTGAGGACCAGGAGCCTGGAAGGGCTGTTTTAAACGCCATCATGAAGGCTCCCCAGCTTCTTCCTCTTTCCCGGGAGGAGATCCTGCAGATCCTTGAGCGGATCCAGGAATTCCATGGACGGGCATATCAGTGGACTCCGGACATTTCCCCGGACAGTATGATCCGGGCAAGCGGAAGCGGCGGCTTCCTGCTGCGCACGAAACTCCGCGCTGCGATTGAGCTTCTGGATCAGCTTTACCAGTACCACGAAGCGGGCGGCATCCGGATCGACGAGGTAGGAAAAGAAACCTATGCGGAAGTGCCGTCGTTGGAGGAACTGGGGTCAGACCCCATTACAGAATTGTTAAATGTGGATAAGTGACCAGCACCCATGCTTTTAAGGTGCCGGAGGCGCCATTAGGCGCTCACCGGCTTGGGATTTTCCTGATCCAGGGATCGGAGGGCTGAATAGCGGATGGGTTTTATTCCGCCATAATGCAAGAAAGAGAAGAGCAGAACCGGTTATTGTCCGGATCAGCTCTTCTCTTTTTTGACGATATAACATTACTTTTCGGGAAGATCTCCAATGGTGCAGCCGAGGACCTTTGAGATGCGGCAGGGTGCCTCGATGTTTCCATTAACAATGTCTGCAAATAAGTCTTACGCTTTTATGAAATCCTGTTCAGATACCTGTCTCGTTCGGCAGGTGGGATGCTTAGAACATCCATCGCCTGAGAGCCGGAATAGTGCAGTTTTTCCATAATACTTTTTATGGATTCCATTCTGGTATTGTCAATACCCTGTTCAATGCCCTGTTCAATGCCCTGCTCAAGCCCTTGAACATGTCCTCTTTGATAAGCTTCCTGTCTGAGTTCATCCATTATTTTGCACATAACTTCTACTCCTTTCGGATCGGTTTTATAGTATCTGGTTTTTTGTGCCAGTAACGGTGTAAGCATCTCGTCCGGGTCTGAACATAAAAAATCGTGCATTAACCGGCCGACAGGATCGTCACCGATATAACTTGCGTTTGCGTAGAGAATATGCAGACGGTCATTAAATGGTTTGTTGGTTTTCATGTTGATTCTTTCGACAGGATACACGGCCGATCCAGCGTTAAAAATGTCATTCTCTGCGATAAATATGATGTATGTGGTGGGCAGCGACTCAAACAGCTGGCCCGTATTCAGATTCTCCACATCCAGGGCACTTGCGTGGTATCTTGCACGTTCCGGGATAGCTCCGCTGTCGCTGCGCTGAATCTCCAGATCATAATGTCGATCCTGGTCGTCGGTTCCATAAACATCCAGAGCAAGACCCCGCGCGCCGACAAGGCGGATCAGGTCTTTCTGCGTCTCCTGGGTATTAAGATGAAGGTCCTTCATTCCGGTGACGGTTTCCAGAACAAGTTCAGTCAATGGCAGGTCATTACGGAAAAGAACCCGCATAAATGTATCATCGATCGGGCGGAATTTTCGGAGCCGCTGAAGATCGTCCACATGATCCTTTTGTTTTTGCAGTTCCTGCTCTGTTTTCTGCATCAGATTCGGGGGTTCTTTCAGATGTTTTTTTGTCATGTTGTGCCTCCTTT
>CADBOX010000526.1 GCA_902796415.1 uncultured Lachnospiraceae bacterium | reverse complement strand
TCCTCAAAGATTCCTTCGTAAGAGAACTGCACCAGACGGTTGCCGTCAGGCAGCACTTCCATCACTTCTGCCTCCAGCTCACCCTCCCCGAAAGAAACTCTGGCACCGACTTTACATTTCCTGCCCGGTTTTACCAGAGTCTCCCAGATATCATTTTCCTTCCTCTTCAGAAGAAGAAATTCAATGTTGGCCCCCGTGTCTTTTTTGATTCCCATCAGGCGGGCCGGGATAACCTTGGTGTCATTGATCACCAGGCAGTCTCCGGGCCTTAAGAATCTCAGAATATCACGAAAGACCCTGTGCTTTCTCTCCCCGGTCTCTTTATCAAGCACCAGCAGGCGGGAGGAAGAACGATCCTCCAGAGGATCCTGGGCGATCAGCTCCGGAGGCAGTTCAAAATTAAAATCACTTGTCTTCATTATGCTCTCAATTCCACTCCTAATCGGGACAGTTCTTTCAGAATCTTATCCACGATCTTGTTTACTTCCGCAGCTTCCAGACTGCGTTCCGGTGAGCGGAATACCAGGCTGTATGCCACGGATTTGTATCCATCTTCAATCTGGGATCCCTCGTAGACGTCAAAGAGAGTAATGCTTTCCAGGAGTTTTCCTCCTTTGTCACGCATAACCTTCTCCACCTGTCCTACGAAGATATCCTTGCTCATAACAAGGCTTAAATCTCTGTTAACAGCCGGGTATCTTGCCACGCCCACATACCTTCTGTCAAAGGTTGCGTTCTCCACGATTGTAATAAGGTCGATTCCGGCCACATAAGCCTCACATTTCATATCGTAGTTGTCACACACTTCCGGATGAACCTGGCCGAGATAGCCGGCATAGCTTCCGTTGACGTAGACAAGCGCCTGACGTCCCGGATGCAGGAAGGTCTTCTCCTGGCTGGGTTCAAAAGTAACCTTTCCGCTAAGCCCCAGCTTCAGGAACATTTCTTCCAGTACACCTTTCATGAGGAAGAAGTCACAGTCTCCGTACATGCCCAGTACCATCCGCTTCCTCTCGTCCGGCAGCTCTGTCAGTGGAAGTGCTTTGGGGAGGTAAACATTGGCGATCTCATAAAGGCGGACATTCTTATTCCTGTGGTTATAATTTCCCGACAGGGATGTGAGGATCCCGTTGAGTTCTATGGTCCGCATGATGCTGTAATCCTCACCGAGGGGGTTGGAAATCACTACAGCCTGACGCAACGGATCGTCTGCTGCCAATCTTAGTTTATCGTACACCTTGGGACTTTCGAAAGAATAACTCATGGCACCACAGAAACCATTCTGTTCTGCTATATCGCGTAATACTCCTTCCACTCTGGCGGCGAAGGATACCTTACCGGCAGTCGCCTCCCCGTGGGGAAGTGTGGTAGGGATATTGTCATAGCCATAGAATCTGGCAACTTCCTCGGCAATATCTGCAGCACAGCGCAGATCCAGACGGAAGGAAGGGATGCTGAGAGTTCTGGTCTCAGCGTCATAACCAATCTCCAGCCTCTCGAGATACGCGATCATCTCCTCCTCGGAGATATCTGTTCCAAGTAATTTATTATATTTCTCGGGTTCAAATGGAAGGGTAACATCTTCCACAGGATCAGGATATACATCCACCACTCCTCCGACAACCTCGCCGGCACCCAGTTCTTCCACCAGCTGACAGGCACGGTTTATAGCTGCCAGTGCTCTCTGGGGCTCCAGCCCCTTCTCAAATTTACCGGAAGCATCGGTACGAAGACCGATTCTCTTGGAAGAAAGACGGATATTCGTGCCATCGAAAGTAGCTGCTTCAAAGAGCATGGTCTTGATATCGTCGGTTACCATGGAGTTCTCTCCACCCATGATACCACCGATGCCAACAGGGCCTTCCCCATCATTGATCATGATCACATCATGATCCAGATTCCTGACCTGCCCGTCAAGGGTAGTGAAGGTATCCCCATCGGATGCACGCTTAACAACAATCTTATGCCCACGGATCTTGTCCAGGTCATAGGCATGCATAGGCTGACCGAACTCTTCCATCACGTAGTTTGTGATGTCAACCATGTTGTTGATGGGACGGATACCACAGGCTGCAAGCCTTCTCTGCATCCACTCCGGTGACGGGGCGAGTTTTATGTTCTTGACAACTCTGGCAGTAAAACGATAGCAGAGATCCGGGTCCTCGATAGCCACGGAGATGTAATCATTCACATCCTCATTATTTCCGCTAACTTTTACTTCCGGCGGGCAGAAAGGTTTTTCAAAGGTAGCTGCTGCTTCCCTTGCCATTCCGATCATACTGAAGCAATCCACACGGTTGGAAGTGATCTCGAATTCCACCACGGCATC
>CADBOX010000525.1 GCA_902796415.1 uncultured Lachnospiraceae bacterium | reverse complement strand
GCATATCAGTATAAGTCCGAATGAAATCCGGATCATAAAGTTTTTCATCCAGGATGACCTTGGCAAACCCAAGCGCTACGGCTGCATCGCTGGAGGGCTTGATGGAATACCATTCGTCTGCCTTGGAAGCAGTTGCGGTAAAACAAGGATCAAATACAATCATCTTGGCACCGTTTTCTCTCGCTTCCGTGAGGAAATGTGCATCCGGGATACGGGTCTGCATGGGGTTGGATCCAAAGACTACCAGGTATTTGGCATCCAGCCAGCAGTAAGTTTCCAGCTCCTCACTCTGCACACCGAAGGTGATAGGAGCAGACATGGGGAGGTCTCCATTCATCTCATATCCCCCCATCATGGCAAAGCCATTCAGGGTGGCAAGGCGGGAGATGGCCCCTTTTGCAACATGTCCGGTTCCTGCTACCTGAACCACACAGGCGATGGAATTCGGACCGTAGGTGTCTGAAATCCTCTTCAACTCACTGGCAGTATAATCCAGCGCTTTCTCCCAGCTGACTTCATCAAACTTGTCCTCCCCGGGTTTCCCCGTACGAATCAACGGCCCCTTCATTCGGTTTGGCCCATAGATCAGATTGGAGAAAGACAATCCTTTCAGACATCCTCTGGGATTGTGTTCCTTATCTTCATAATCGGACGCCTGGATGATGAACTTGATCTCTTCATCCTCCTTACCTCTGTTTAAAACACAGGCATTCTGCCCGCAAGCGCCGGTACAGTTTGGAGCGCAGGTGGTCCTGACATAGGTAAGGTCTGATTCCTCCTGACCGGATTCCTTGGCTGCCTGTGCCGCAAGTTCCAGTCCTCCTGCCGCAGCCACAGCTCCTGCTGCAGCAGAAACCTGAAGAAATTTTCTTCTGGTCAATTTCATTTTGTCATCTTTCAAATGATATCCCTCCTTTATCCTATGGTTATCTTGCGTTATCAAATGGCACATCTCACTCATAATTTATAGATTACTTATGATGTTATCCGACAGGGTTGTACTACCCGGATAATTCCTTACACATATTTCGTTTCTTTGTGTGGAGACATATTTATTAAGCCTCAACTGTACCAGACAGGCCAGGGTTTCTTTCATGAGCCTCCAACGGTTTTTTGCGGAAATCCTTTCCGCATTCACCATCGGATAACCAAATCTCAAAGCGAGCTCATAGGCATTTTCACCGGGGTGATCTCTCACCAGTTGATAGAGCTGCAATAATCTCACGGAATAATAGCTGACGATATCCTCGACCCTGGAACAGACGTCCGAAAACGGAGCTCCGATACCTGGAAGTATCTGCTCGGTCTCTATCTTTTTAAGCATCTCCAGGCTGTCGATCATATGCTCCAGCGCATTGGCTCTCCCTTTCCATACATCTGAGGAAGGATAACCTTCCTGAGGTAATAGGGCACCGGAAAAAAGAATCTTATAATCAGTCAGATAAAAACAGATATGTCCCTTCGTAGGTCCGGGAGTGTGGATGCAACGCAGGTCATACCCTGCGAAAGGAATCCTATTCCGGTCTTTTAGAAAGATAAACTCCCTTCTGACCGGTATCTGTTGTTTCTTCTTCACAGGAAAGACCTTCTTGATCTCTTCCTCCGGAAATCCCTCCCTGCGAAACCGGCTGATCTTATAGTTCCGATTGTTATGGGATATGTAGTCCTGGTACTCTTCCTCCATGAAAAAGACCTGGTCAGCATCTTTCAGGATGGCCGGATCCATCCGTGACAGCTCTCCGTGGATATGAGTCAAACATACAGAAATCCTCCGAATGTCTTCATCAAGCTGACAGATGGCACGGTGAAAGGCCTCTATGTTCTTAGGCTTATAGATCGGAGGATCCAAGATGAGCATCTCCCCTTCCGACAGCAAAACATAGCAGTTTTCATGTGCTCCCTCTTCCCCCGGCAATTTCAGGCAATATATACATGGTTCGTTCATAACTTTATGTAATGAATACTGCCAAGGCATTTTTTTTGTCCCCTTTACAATTAATAAATATAAAAAATGAGTAGACTTATCTGTTTTAAGTGTATAAAAACCGTCAGTTTATAGAATCGGGGATATCCCCATGGCTTATCATGGAAACCCCCGATATTCAATTAAAAATCAGATAATTTATCTACAATATCCATTTTTTCGAATTATTCATATTAAATTAAGACAGATATTGTAATCATAATTTCAAAAAGCAAAAAAAGAGGTTGCATGGGCAACATTGCAGTGTTGCCCATGCAACCTCTTGGGTTATTTATATCCATATTGGAATGACAGCCCCCTTAAAGTCTTTATGAAGAGGGTTCATGTTATGGCCGATAGTTTCGGCTATTTCTTTTTAGTGTTCTACAGGTGCCACATTTGCCCAGTAATCCTGGATTTCTTTAGCAAGACCTGCACGATCAATCTCATCTGCAAGG
>CADBOX010000524.1 GCA_902796415.1 uncultured Lachnospiraceae bacterium | reverse complement strand
TGTCCAGTAATACTCTGCTCTTCCATCACCTCGTAAAGCTTTTCATAAGCCTCTTTATCCGTCATACTGTTACCCGGGCCGTTCCATTTCGTACTCACATCATTAATCAGGACATCAAAATTCATGCTTTCAAGGTATTTAGCAAACGGCACCAGATTGGGTTCCGTGTTAATAAACGATGTAAGATAGCCGTGATCGGACAATATATTCTGAATTCCTATCAGGGTATTGGTATCATAATTGTCGAGCTGAAATCCGGAATAGAGCTGCCCAATGATGCCCCGATAAGTGGCTGCCGTATGATCATAGTAATTTGTAAAAGAAATAGATTTTCCCTCATAGGCCGCAACATTTGGCATAATTGCACGCTCATCTGCAACAATGTGCTGAGACAATCCTTCTGTCAGTATTAATACAATATTCGGCGTTTCGCTCAATATGTCAGGTTTATCAACAGACAAACACGAAACACCGCCCCGATAAAAATAGCTGTTACATTTTCCCGGTTTAAAATTTCCCTTTTGACGCGAATGCCTTCTATTGTTTCATCTGCAAGCTTCCAATAAGCAAATAATGGAGAGTATGCATTTCCAAACATCAGTGTAAATACCAGTTCCAAACACAGTATTAAAGAAAGAGCCCCATTAAGAAAAGACTCATTTTTCCACATTTTGACACATGGAAGAAGTGATATAATAATAACAACGGCTATTCCTGCAGCATATATCAGGGCATTTCCTGACAAATCATGAATATTATCTATATTTGTCAGCATAATGGTTGATATATAGCTTGATCCAAACAGAAGAACTATCATCTGGGCATTATATAAAAAAACCATAATGTCATTTACAGTGTACCGAACGATTCTATTCTCTATCAGTTCAGATATAATACCTTTTCAACAATTCCAAAACGGCACAGGCCGCTGTTTTCATCGATCCCGTATGCGCGCAGGCTATTACCGCCAGCAATAAAGAAAATCCATATTTAATTATTACAATCCATTTTAATTTCACCCATTCATCTCCATTCCTGCTATCATTCTCTCATACATTTTTTCCAGCGCAGTCACAGCTTTCCACCCCAGCTGCTCCAACCGGCTGACATCTAGCAGGATGTTCATCTCCGGGTTAAATTTTTTTACGTCTTCAGCCTGCTTAACAAATGTTACGTTAACAGATCCCTTTCCAAATTGTTGCGCTACAAGCATTGCCATATCCCGGATAGAGATATATGTGTTTTTATTCGCCGCATTGTACGCTGTTCCGCTGTCACCCTTTGTTAATACAGTCAGAATAGCTGTCGCGGCATCTGCAGAATAGATATACATCCTTCGGGTTTTTCCCTCTGTCAGCAGACATATATCCTCACCGTTCAGAACACATCGTCCAAAATATGCGAATACCCTGTTGTCCTGTTTTAATACACCTGGGCCTATTGTCTGGGTGAGACGTACGATCTTTACCGGAACGCCAAATTCTTTCCAATACGCCACACATAAATTCTCTACCATTCGCTTGCTTTCAGAGTACGAACTCCTGACTGCCAGCGGATCCAGATAACCGATACGTTCTTCAGTGAGCGGTTTTTCATCGACAGGCTTTCCATAGATTTCCATGCTCGATAAGTAAACCATACCGAGTATTCCGTTATTTCTTGCAAACTCTAAAATATTACGGGTCCCCTGGATTGCCGTCATGATGGTTTCTACCGGCTGTTCAACAAATTCTCTGCTGGATGTAATGCTTGCGCCATGAATAATATAGTCCACTTTTTTATTATACATCACTGGAGATAAAACATCGCCGATTGTAAGTTCGAACCAGGTCTCTCCAACATACTTTTTAAACAGCTTTTCTGCTTTTTCTCTGCTTCTTACCAGGAGAACAATATGGACCGGATGTTCGGCTCTGTCATTATAAGACAGTATTCCGCGCACCAGTGTCTGTCCGATCAATCCGGTTCCTCCTGTAATAAATACCCTTTTCCCTTCAAGAGCTTCCCATCTGACGCAATCGCATGACGCTATATAATCCGCATCTTCTCTTTCTATAATATTCATATGCCCATTCCTTACATTTGAACTGTTCTGTTCATCGGTCCACGTCCAGATATATCTGTGCGTTCTCCTGCGCATCCAATATGGCACGCATGGTGTAATAATCATCCGGCGTTGTTATTTTAATATTTTCGTACGGACCATCTATAAGAGAAAGTGAATGCCCGTAATGCCGCATAAGAGTACAGGAATCAATAAAATTATCGTTTCCTTCCCGCAATGCCTTTTCATGATTCTCCAGAATCTCATCCAGCCAGAAGCTCTGAGGGGCCTTAGCTACCCGGGACCGGCTTCGTTCTACAACCGTGTCTATCCTGTTTTCGTCTCCAACAAGCACTATGGTTTCTTTTACGATTGCGCTTGTAATTGCCGATCCATTCTTTTTAACGCCTTCGATATTCCTGGTTATTACATCCCCATTAATTAACGGCCTCACGCCATCATGAATCAAAACAATTGATTTTTCACCCGCAGATACTTCCCTTGCAGCCACAAGGCCATGATAAATAGACAATTGTCCTGTAGCTCCTCCCGGCACTACCTTTTTAACTTTTGTTATATGAAATTTGACTAAAAGCTCATTCAGGTAATCAATCCAGCTTTCAACACAGGCTACCACAACAGCATCAATATCTTTATGATGCTCAAAGTGCTCAAGAGTATATATTATGATAGGCTTTTTATGCATTTCCAGAAACTGTTTAGGTTTGTTCGCGGTATGCATCCTTTGTCCAACGCCGCCTGCAAAAATAACCCCTATATTCATAATATTCTGCCTCCTTGGTATTGTTCCTTAATCTCCAAAATCAAGTTCATATGGCGGATGGTTATGCCTCTTATTTTCAGGCGGTAATGTCATATAATCCCCGAATCTTCTTTTCAGATATTTATCGACTCTCCTTCCGACACAGATCGTCGTATCTTCAAATGGAACTTCTTTAACAGGAAAAGTATCTTTCTTGTATATTACACTTG
>CADBOX010000523.1 GCA_902796415.1 uncultured Lachnospiraceae bacterium | reverse complement strand
ATATGTGATTGCTTGTTTCCTTGTGATGGATCTTCTTTCGAATATTCCACAAAGATTCTTTACCACTTCAAACAGATTTGATGTTGATCAATCTTTTACATCTCTCAACACATCCTCAAAAAACTTCTTTTTACACTTTGTCGCATAGGCTAATAAGTAGCTCTTAGTGACCCTTCCAGGTTGATGGACATAGATATAATCTCCATATTTTCTGATAGATCTACCTCTAAATTCAAATCCTGCAAAGTCCTTTTTGTCATCACCTCTACTGGGTTCTTTTATTTTTACAGATCCTGTAAGGCGTTGAAGCTCTGTATAAAGGCGCAATTGCTCTAAGGATGTCATGGCTAGCTCTTCTCTCGTTTTACTGCATTTCATAAGAGTTATATTTGTATAGAAATGATGTCTAATACAATTATCTGAAGTGATCGTTTGATCCAGAAGTTCCCAATTCCCCTCAATATCAAATACAAAAAATAGTTCTTCTAATTGATTATTATTTAAAGGTATTCCATCAGAATATCGTTCTTGTAACTGATAGCCCGTCTTTTTTTCGTAATAACGGATTGCGCCATAATCTTTGATCCCATCATTTCCGTCACCAAATATTCTTTTAGTCTTATAGATGGCAATATATTCCAGGGGAAAGCGTTTTTCATCAATATCCTTTGCTGGCCAATAATAGATACCATGACGGAGGCAAAAATCATATTGTTCCCTGCTATCACACAAGCCTACCAAAACATTTCGTTTTGTGAGATCTGCCTTTTGCAAACGCTCCGTTACACCAACTGGAAGTGACGCACGTTCAAATGAAGATTCCGGAGACTCTTCAATCAACCGGTCCAAAAGGTCTTCCACCATTTTAGTATTACCGGGGAGAAAGGGTAAGCCACCTATATTGACAGCATCAATACTTTTATAAAAAGGATGGTTTTTATATTGTTCCTCAGCATCTGCATAAGGAAACAGTACATAAGCACCAAACATCTCCCGCACGAAACTGGAATCAGGATTATTCGGTTCATTCTTGAATGCAATTGCATCTCGATATCGATGCATTGTATTGATTGTGTCTTCTACTGGGCCGGGACCACCGTATGTTTTCGCATAATTACTTTCAGAATCAATCCCATCTATCCTATATTTGGCGTCAAAAACATAACTGAAACAGTCGTCTTTTCCATTTTTGGTTATAGACACAACATTGTCAGGTTTTTGCGTAATGGTCTTCCCTTGTTGATAGGATGGGTTATATGAAAGGACTACTTCCTCCCCACTACAAAGATCTTTATAACAAATTTTTGATTTTGATTCATTCTTCTGAAGGTTAACTGTAATGCCACTATCGCTATACTTAAAAAGATTACCTTCTTTTACTGGATATTTACGAGATCCATCAGGCCTTCTTTTATCATAGACCAGTCTATTCAGCTTTATATAGCACCAGTACTCATAAAGCAGAGCTGTGTCTTTCATTGGTACCCGGAAAACATCTCCGCTTAAACGCAGCCCCATATTAAGTTTCATATAGTTTTGATATAACTCTCTGTAACCCGGAGCCATCGCAAACACCAGAGAAAGGCTGCGGATAGCTTTCCATTTACTAACACTTCTTAGAAAACTACTATTGATTTTTTGCCGTATCAAAGCGGTCATCTGATCTATTGTATTGACAATCTCTGGATCAGCGCTTTTGGGAGAACTATTATTTCCAGAATAAGGTCTGCAGTATTTTTCTTTTAGACTTTCCAATCGGTCCATTGTAGAAACCAGAACATGCTTAACAAACTGATTCTCCAATGTATCAAAAGTCATTTCCTTTTTCGTACACTCTATTTTTTCGAATCGAATCCTACCATCTGTAAGCCTTTTCCCGTTTCCGGAATGATGATTCATCCATAGTATTGTTCTTGAGTCCGGATTTTTCACCTTATATGCTGGTAGGTATTCTCGATTTTTCTGTAATTCAAAATGACCTTTGTGAATAATAACATTCACAGAATGAATAATATCATCATAAAGTCTGCGAATAATACTAAAGAACTCTGTATCCGTGTTCCCCCACTGATTATTCAGATCTGAAAATTGCCATGTCTTTTTAAGGAAATCAAATGCGAGATTATATAATTCGTTCGTAATATCATACAACATCATTTGATAGTCCTTCTGGTAATCCATCTTAGAAGGGAGGATTTCCAGGGTCAAAAAAACTTCGGTTTTCCCATTTACACGAATTTCAAATTCTGTAAAACCAATCTCATTTCCAAAATTAACATTACCTACTATAGTACACAGCTTCTCCCTGTTTAACTTTTCCACATCCTTGAAAGCATTACGAATTAGTAGAGACTCATGCCATATTTCCACCGTATCTTCAGGTTTTTGCTTCATAAAAGATAAAGTAAACTGATATATTCTCTGTTCATAGAATAAGGGTACGTTCTGTTCAGAGTATAAATGCGAGTCACCGCTGCCAAATTCTTTTGAATTCACTAAATCAGGGCCGTTATAAACTTGTATACTATATGGATTGCTACCAGGGAAAAACACTTTTACAGGAACGGTTCTTTCTTCCTTTAAAAGTCCTGAGTACGGATGACTCGGTTTTCCAGAGATCACTAAAGAAAGGTGTCCACTAGATGTTATACTTACCAGTTCCTGCTCTGTACTTCCAATGTTATTAGAGCCAGTATGCTGCGTATCCATTACTCCTTATCCCTTCCAACATAAACTGTATCTTTCGTATGCTCTTTCTGTATTGGTAATCACTTCCCTGACTTATGATATAGTCATCAATTACTTTTAAAAGATCATCTTCGTTCAAGAAATTTCTTCCAGGTATTATCACATCCAGAATCCCAGCAAACGCCTTTTGAATACGTTGGCCTTCTCCTTGGATCCTTGGAAGAATCTTTTGCATAATAGCATTATCCATTGCCTGTTCAAATGACATTACTTTCTCTTCAATTGCATAAGATATATAATAGGCAATCTCATTTCTTACACGATAAGCAACTTGTGCATTAATAGGCTGCAATGCTTTATTTATACCTTCTAGCATTCCAATCATCTGATTCATTTCATTCGGATGCTGAAGGTAACAGGGCTTAAAATCCAAGTACTTACTACGAATAAAGTCATTCTTAACTGGAAGTACACTAGGTTCTTCAGTTCCTGAGGTATCCGTATTATTTTTCATGTCTGCTCGAAGATCAATCTCGGATATCTCTATTGTATTTGCTCTATCCAAAACCTTTTTACTAAATGGATATGTTGTTTCGTCCATATTAACCGTTCCAACAATATAAACATTATCTGGAATTATCAGATTCCCATAGGTTTCTCTGTATTCTCCATCTGTATCCGGTCCAAATGAGTTTTCTTTGAATATCTTACTTGTGACAATTCGATCTCCCACCAAAGCTCTTGTCTCAATTACAGATAGAAAATCACTGAAATAGTACTCTACTCTCGCCAGGTTCATCTCATCCAAACACACAAAGTAGATGTTGTCTGTGTTTTCTGGTTTTGATGCTTTTAACAGAATAGAGGTCAACATACCGGGAATGAAATTACCATCGAGATTTACATATCCAAGCAATTCAGATGCATCTGACCAATCCGGGCGTACAGATATCATCTCATAATGATCTCCTGCACCAATAGCCTCCGCAAAAAGTCTTGTAATCCATGATTTGCCAGTACCGGAAACTCCTGCCAATATTACAAAGGGCTTTGTTTTTAGGCTGAGATAGAAGCTCTCTATTAAATCATCGGTACACATGAACCCCTTTTGACTAATGTATTGTTTTATTTTTTTGATATTCTCGTTTTCGAGCACTTCTTCATCTCCTCCCCCGTATGGTACTGGGTCCTGTCCTGGCCCTGACATGCTAAGAGAATATTTTATATATTCCTTGTATATATCAATCATTTTAGACAAATCCCTCCGCAATTCTTCTTCCGCAGGAACTTGTCCCTGTATGTATTCTTTATAAAATATTGTTCCCTTCTGATAGAATTCCCCTAATCCTTTAAGATTATCTCCTAAATCAATGTTTTCATCTGCAATAAAGCCTCTCGGATCAATTCCTTGTCGAATCTTCCTTGCGTTAGACCGAATTATCTCTATTGTTTCTTTTCTGGTATGTCTCTCACTAATATCGGTACATCCTTGGTTAAACGTTAGGTATAATCTCTTTCCATCTCTTGAAAGAAGATAAACAATATATACGCCTTTCGTAGCGGATGTCGTAATCTTTTTATAAAAGATTCCAACCCAAGGAATCATAGCCCAGTTGCCTGTTCCAACACTTCCAGACACTAAATATTCTTTATCATCTAATAAACCAGTTTCAAAAATTGCTCTGGGGATATCATTGCGAACAAACTTACCAAAGGCATTGCCTCCAAATGCCTCCTTTTTTGCTTCTATGAAACCATTAAGAAATCTATTTATTTCATTTTTCATATAATACCTTCTAAAATAGCGTGCTGCTTTATCCCTTTGATTATTCTACGTAAGACAAATTTTGCATATAATCAGATAAATCCTTCCAATTTCAGTGTTTTTCCTTTAGCTCATCACATCGCAATACTCTTATTTGCCTTCGGCAGAAGCTCCGCCGGTATCGCAGCATGCAGCTTCCAGACAAAGCTGACCGGCCTTTCATTCTCATGACTGACGTAGTCTGCATCTCCGAGGAATGTATAAGGAGCAGTGTAGGTACCAATCCTCTTGTACTCCCTGACAAAGAGTGAAATGTGATTGTCTGTTTCCTTATGGTGGATGTATCTTTGAATCTTGGTGCTGGCTTCACGATCCTGGCTTTGGCTCTCCCAGTGGAAGAGGTGGGCGTTAATCGCGTAGTCCTCATACATTGTGGACGGAGAGAAATCCTTCTCCGATTTATTTAGGTTGATCAGGAAAATATCAGTCAATTTATCATCGAAATATTTGACGCCCTCGCGGAACTCCGGAGATACAGTTTCTGTAAAATATCCGAATGCTGCCATGATCTGATTTGTATTGTATTGACAGTGCAGATCCAAGGGGCAGGTAAAGGGATACTCATTTATGCCGGAGACAAAATCGACATGTGTCCGGTTGTACTTCAGAATT
>CADBOX010000522.1 GCA_902796415.1 uncultured Lachnospiraceae bacterium | reverse complement strand
CACTATGCTTAGTTCCCTAATCGCTCGTGTGCATCCTACATATAATTGATTTGAAGTCATACCTTCACTAACTAAAATTATCTTCTCAAATTCTAATCCTTTTGCCAGTGATATAGGGATTAGCCATCTCTATCATATCCCATTTATTATATCCTTGCTTATTGTATCCGTCTTTATCAAATCCAAATTTATCATATTCACTCATAAGATTTATTCCTTCTATATGTATATATTCTTTGCTGTACAGCACTTATAAAAATAAAACAAGAATAGTTATATCTTCCCCAAAGAGGAAGTAACCTTATTTTATCATACCCTTCTGATATCTGCACAAAAAAATGAATCGCTTATATAAATAGGCAGGCCACCAATTTATGATGGACTGCCAATTTGATTTTTCTTGTCAATTAAAAATTTATAAGAGAAAAAACAGCATTTTCAACTTCCCGGAATATTACATTAACATTTTAAAGCTTATATAATCATGCAGATCGGTATCTACTCATAACCACAAACCACAAGAAAGCTATACTCAATCTGTTTTTTATTCTTCCTCATCTGATGGATCAGAAATCTTTCCGCCATACAACGCACGAAGCGATAACCGATATTTGTTTTTCGAATTATATGCCAGCATCATCGCTTCAGAATAGCCGAGTGCACCTGGACGTCTCTCTTTTGCCATCCGGATGATCGACTTAACAGACTGTTTACCGACATGATCCTTGAAGACATCCTCTTTTAAGGATTCTCCGTAAGCTACCTTGATCCTGGCAATTCCCATCAACATATTTCCTGAAAATGAATTGGTTTCACCTTCCCAGGTTGCCACGGCAAGGCGTATGGTTGCATCCAGTATCTCTTGCCCGTATTTATCATATATCTTCTCAAGTGTACTAACCGCACAGATCGTATTTGGGGCTTTAGTTCCCGATATAGTCAAGCCATAGGAGTTTACTGTCGCTTCAATCAGCTTTTGCTTAGCGTCTCCTGCCTCTATATGAGCAAAAAATGTTTCATATGGGACCAATGGTTTTACATGTTTTTTCTGGTCAGCAAAGATATGAGCTTCCTCTGTATAGACAAGGTCATCATAGATCATACACCAGACCGGTGTGTCTCTGGATCCGGATTCACTTGCGACGATCTCTATCGTATGCTGTCCGTCGAAGACATAATTGACCCCATCTCTCCGGCTGACCTTTACCGGATTGATCTGGTACACATCAAATTCATCCAGTGCCTTCCTGATATGGCCTTCAGAAAGGGGCCTCTGGTAGTTCTGGTTAGATACCAGGTTGCGGATCGGGACAAGTTCAAAGGAGACATCAGGAATGCATTTCCTCTGGCGTTCTGTCAGGATGTCATTGTTCGTGGCCATTTTTCAGTACCTCCATCATCTGATCTGTCTGCTCCCTGAACTGGTCAAGCAGCTCCGACAGCTGCTGCTTCAGCAGATCAGAAACGAGCATCATATCTGTTTTGGAGCATGCTCTTGCCATGGCATTCATCCAGGTCGGGAGCGTCAGGGCAAGGCCCCTGAGTTCCATTTCAGGGTCAAATGCGGGCATATCCTTTATTCCGACTGTAATAGGCACCACTTCTGTGTACAGCCTGTCTGTTTCCGTTCCCTGCTGATCCATTACCGTTTTTTCCGGATATGGCTTCCGGCCTGTTTTCTTCTGGAAACTTCTTCTCTCTTCCTGGAGGGTTCTCTGGCTATGGGATGACATCTCTATAATCTTTTCGTGTGAAGCTTTGTAGTTTTCCTCGATCAAAAGATCAAATAATACCGGATCTTTCCCGGATATGGCATCAAGCGCGTTCGAAATTCTTTTGAATAATTCAATCGTTACATGATGCTGGCCAAGTTCACGGCCAATTTCCCTGGAAGTGCTGTACCTTCTGCCTTCGGTCTCATAGCTGGTAAACGGAATCTCTTCCGGAAAAGAGCTGTATTTCCTGCGGTTGATTATGATTCCCGCTTTGTACCATTTTCCAACCAGATATTTATAGATAAGCCTGTGCTTTGGAAGATCCAGCGCTCTTTTTCTGCAGACCCACAGGACGGCATCTTCCTGTGACGGAAAGTCCATTTCCGTTATATCAAAGGGAATCTCTTCCAGCATGCAGATCCTGTATCTCTTATGCCCGTCCAGGATCACCCCGTTCCAGGTGATAATGGGGTTAATACACCCCTGGCTGAGTAAGCTTTTCTCCAATTTCTCCCACTCGGTCCTATTGTATGGTACCGTCAGTTTTTTGAATATCTGCTCTGTCTTCAGATGTTTCTTCATCATGATAGTTCTCCTCAATCACCATTTCACGCAGCGAAAAAGAGATTGCCGGTATGGATCCGATCTTTTTT
>CADBOX010000521.1 GCA_902796415.1 uncultured Lachnospiraceae bacterium | reverse complement strand
CGCCTCCAACGATCCGAAGACACTCTTCAGTCGATGGAGCCGGAGCACTATGGCTGTGCCCTGTTGTATGTCCTTCAGACGGGAAGCCATCAAGCAGGTGGGCGGGGTTGACCTGGATTATATGTACCTGGAGGATTGGCCGCTTGTCCTGAGGCTGCTGCGCAATGGCTATGCCCCATATTATCTGCAGATGATCGTCGCGATGCACAGTACAGGCGGGATATCCAACGCCAACAGAACCTATGGCGGCGAAGTCAAAAAGGCCTATCATAAGGACAAAGAATTGTTCTTTCGAAAGGAAGTCGATCCCTATATCGATCTTCTGACGGAGGAAGACAAAAAATACCTGAACCTTTACAAGCACGAAATTGCCGAACGACTGCGATTTTTTGATGTCGAATGGTTTGAGGCCTCATTCCTTCAGAAAATCCATCTTCTCATCCAAAAGCCACTCAGGATTAAATGGCTCTTTGAGAGAAAATTCATGTCAAAGAGAAGGGGTGGTCGAAAGGTGCGACTGGCCCTGGCCATCATCATGTTTGCGTTGGGTGCATATTTAGTCAGGCGGTACGGTGTGCCTGAGATGGAGAAATTCATGGGGGCGTTTGGCATGATGGCATGTATTGGGTCGATAGTACTGGCCTGTTTCTGCGTTGGGACATTCGTGATTGAGCGATACTTCAAACGCGAACAGAATAAAAGAGACCATCTCGTGCATTGAGGCTATGCCCGGTTTCCATGAATTTACCCGGGATAATGACAATTGACGAATGTTAGGAGCTGCATGATATTCAATGGCAAATACTCAGATAATAAAAGATGCGTTGAAGAAGAGATTTCCTGTTTTGTTGAAGGTCAAGCACTGTTTGGATAGAGTAAAGCAGACGAATCATTATATGCGTGTTCAACGCGCCTATCCAGACAAGCTTGAGCGTATTTCGCAAAGAGCGAAATCGGAAGGAAAGATCAAGGTCGCGTTTATACTTGTATTTAACAGTGTATTCCCCGTTCGTACCGTTTTTGAGGTTATGCTTGACAACGATCTGTTTGATCCCTACATCATCGTAGCGCCCAATGTCGGTGGGTCACACCAGTATCAGATGGATCTGCTCAACGAAGCCATGGACGCGCTGAGCGCACAGTACCCTGATCGAGTGATCAGCGGCTATGATGAGCAGAAGGATGAATACCTTGAATTGGGAGACAACTATCCGATTGTGTTTTTTTGCAATCCGTATCCCAACCTGGTTCATCGTTTCCATGAGCTTCAGTATTTTCTGGACAAGGACGTCCTGACTGTCTTCCAGAATTACGGTTATATCGCGCTGCAATACTGTGATGTCATCATTCAATCGGATTTTTGCAATGAGATATGGCTGTTCTGCGCGGAATCGGAGACCAACCTGGAGTATTTCAAGCA
The DNA here is from genome assembly GCA_902796415.1 of uncultured Lachnospiraceae bacterium. GTDB lineage: Bacteria > Bacillota > Clostridia > Lachnospirales > Lachnospiraceae > Anaerobutyricum. The sequence goes on along the minus strand of CADBOX010000521.1, from coordinate 928 downwards.
GACACAGCAGATCAAGGGCAAAAATGCCATCGTCACAGGGTACATGAAGATGGATAAGCTGGCAAACGCCCAGCCAGAGCCCAGAGAACGTAAACGGATCATCATCAGCCCCCATCACACTGTATATGGTTGGTCAAAGCTGGATATCGGAAACTTCCTGAAATATCATGAATTCTTCCAGTCGTTGCCGGAACTCTATCCAGAGATCGATTTTATCTTCCGGCCCCACCCCCTTCTTTTCCAGAATATGCTGAAGAAGGACATATGGACACAGGATGAAATCGATGATTATATCCGGCGTATGGAAACACATCCCAACGCCAGATACGATCACTCCGGCGAATACATGGATGAATTCACCAACAGCGATGCGATGATCCACGATTGTGGTTCGTTTATAGCTGAATATCTGTATACGGAGAAGCCGTGCTGCTATATGCTGAAAACGCCTGAACAAGCGACGGAAGGCTTGCTCCCAATGGGACAAAAGTGCATGGAAAATTATTACAAGGCGTTCTCCGAGGAGGATATAATTCGCTTCATAGACAATGTCGTTATCAGCGGGGAAGATCCCATGAAGGAAAAGCGCGAACAGTTTGTGCGCCAAGAACTGAAGGTCCAGTATCCGAAGGCTTCCATGGAGCTGGTGCAGTTACTTGAAGAGAAGATATTTCGGTAGCCGAGAACTGGCTTTTCTGAGATAACCAAGTCGGGGCTGTGACCGGCGTGATCGTATTCACTCTGATAGAGACGGCCAGGGCAAACGGGCTGAACCCGGGAATATGGCTTAATCACATACTGTCGGTTCTGCCGGATTGTCTTGTCCAGAATTCTGATGCGTCAATTGAGGATATGCTGCCGCAGACTGAATTCATGCACTAGCGATTTGCTCTGTTGCGTAGTTTATTGATCGCTTACTGACTCTGTT
>CADBOX010000520.1 GCA_902796415.1 uncultured Lachnospiraceae bacterium | reverse complement strand
GGGAATCCTGGCATCCACCAGTTCCACCATGATATCAATCAGCTTTATATTCTCCTGCATCATCCTTCTGGCCTTTGTCATGTGCCCTGGATACCATTGATAATTCATTAATTTATCCTGCCTATTATCTGATTTCTTTTGATGTTCCCGATATTGGCCACGCGGGAATCTTCACTGTTGTTGCAATTATCCCCCATGACAAAATACTCATCCTCAGCCAGCTCAATAGAGTAGGCTGCCAGACCGGCCGTCAGGATATCTTCCTGGAAGTCAGTCTTGATCTCTTCTCCGTTAATCTGAACTTTTCCGTCTACGATCTGTACGGTCTCCCCCGGAAGACCCAGAACTCTTTTCACGATATAATGGGAGTTGGTTCCGGCCTCCAGCTCAATCAATACCACATCGTACCTGTCAGGAGAACCGATCCTGTACTTCAATTTATTGACGATGACACGGTCTCCGTCCTTGTACTCAGGCTCCATGGAATCCCCTCGGATCGTGATGGTCTGCACGCAGAAATACGCCACAATCAAAGCCAGAAATACGCAGACGAGAATCTCCGCAAACCAGAATCCTATCCTGCGAACCGTCTGTTTTTTTCTCTCCATATAACGATAGTTCTTCATCGGCAATCCCTCAATTTATAGAAAAACAGGGCAAGTAAAACCTACTCGCCCCTATCCTCTTGATATTATTTAACTAATTCTTTTACTTTAGCCTTCTTACCAACTCTGTCACGCAGATAGAAAAGTTTAGCTCTTCTTACTTTACCTCTTCTGACAACAGTGATCTTTGTAACGATCGGGGAATGAAGCGGCCATGTTTTTTCAACACCAACACCGTTGGAGAACTTTCTTACTGTGAATGTCTCTTTAGCTCCACCATTCTGTCTTTTGATAACAGTTCCCTCGAAAACCTGGATTCTTTCACGGGTTCCCTCGATAACCTTTGCAGATACTCTGACGGTATCACCAACACGGAAGCTGTCAACTTCAGGTTTTAACTGCGCATCTTCGATGCTCTTAATAATATCTTTCATGTGTTACCTCCTATATAATGCCGGTGTTCTTAATACATATTTATAAAGACGATTTAAAAATCTATCGTAACAGCGGACCACCTTTTTTACACAACTATTGAATGATAGCATATCTTGCTGAATGTTGCAAGGCTTTTTCAATTATTTTATAGAAATGAATTCTAAGATTCTTCCTCATACCCCAATGATCTCAGATACTTGAGATCCTCCTTGGACAGGTCTGCCCCTTCCAGAAGGTCAGGTCTGCGTTCCAGAGTGCGTCTTAAAGATTGTTCTCTTCTCCACCGGTCCACATTTCCATGATGACCGGAAAGCAGAACATCCGGTACTTTTTTCCCGTGGAATTCCACCGGCCTGGTATATTGGGGGTATTCCAGAAGATTTCCGTAGAAGGATTCATACTCTGCAGAATCCTGATTATTAAGCACTCCGGGAACCAGCCGGGAGATGGCATCGATCATGACCATAACCGGGAGTTCTCCACCTGTTAGGACATAGTCCCCGATGGATACATGGTCAGTGACGATTTCTTCAAGTACTCTCTCATCCACTCCTTCATAATGCCCACAGAGGAAGATCAGGTCCGATTCCTGGGACAGCTCTTCCGCCATAGTCTGGTTGAACACCGACCCCTGAGGGGTTACATAGATCACTCTGGGCTTAGGTTCCATCTCCCTGGTCATATCTTCATAAGCCAGATAGATGGGCTCAGCCTGCATGACCATACCAGCCCCTCCACCGTAGGGATAATCATCCACACGGGCGGACTTATTCTGGGCATAAGCCCGGATATCCACCGCATCCAGGGTAATCTGTCCGTTTTTCAACGCCCTGCCGGTGATACTGTGATTCAGCCCTGATATGACCATCTCAGGGAACAAAGTCAAAACATGAAAATTCATCGCTTTCACAATCCCTTCATCAGATGAACCAGAATAATTCTCTCTTCCATATCCACATCAAGGATACATTCCTTAATCGCCGGAAGCAGGATACGTCCTCCGTCCGGCAGTTGAACTTCATAGACATCATTGGCTCCGGTCTCGATGACATTCTCCAGGGTACCTAAAGTAATCCCACTGTCGTCCACGATGGTCATACCGATCAGATCAGCGATAAAATACTCATCTTCCTCCAGAGGAACCGCATTCTCCCTGGTTACCATGATCGGGCAGCGTTTGTATTTCTCCACCTGGTTGATATCATCAAGGCCTTCAAATTTCACAAAGACAAACTGTTTAAAAAATTTACAATACTCTACTTTCAGGGGGATTTCTTCCTTCCCGGAGATAAGAATTACATCCGTGAGGTCCATAAACCTGGCTTTATCATCCGTGGTAGGGTATACCTTGACCTCCCCCTTAAGTCCGTGTGTTCCGGTTATGACACCGACCTGAAGTAAATCTTCCATGTCTGCTCCTTTTCCTAGACTATAATTATAATGCCCATGACGGAACGGCATCACGGGCATAACGTAACAGGCAGCCTGCCATATCTATGGTGAGGCTGCCGGGTTTACTATTGAGCGATATCCACGATCACTTTTTTCTCTTCTTTGGAAGCAGCTGCCTTCACAACTGTACGCATTGCTTTGGCAATACGTCCCTGTTTGCCGATCACTTTGCCCATATCTTCCGGAGCTACATGAAGCTCCAGAATGATGGAATGATCAGTTTCTTTCTCGGTCACAACTACTTCTTCCGGATGATCAACGAGAGATACTGCAATCACTTTTACTAGATCTTTCATCCCCTACCTCCGGATAATTATTTTTCGATCCCAGCGTTCTTTAACAGTCTTGCCACGGTATCAGTAGGCTGAGCTCCTTTTGCAAGCCACTCTTTCGCAACTTCTTCATCAATCTTAACAACAGCCGGCTCCTGGTTTGGATCATAGAAACCGATCTCATCGATGTTTCTTCCATCACGGGGAGATCTTGCATCCG
>CADBOX010000519.1 GCA_902796415.1 uncultured Lachnospiraceae bacterium | reverse complement strand
TTCCTTCTTAATTTCCTCTGCCGATTTAGGTTTTCTCAGTGTATCCCCCTCTTTTCTGGAAACATACAGACCTTTATGAGAGAAAATCCTTGAAATAGTCTTAAAAAATATTTTCATGTCCAATAAAAATGAAACATTATCAACGTAATAATTATCCGCTTCTATCTTTTCATCAAGTGATGCCGAGTTTCTATAGTAAGCCTGCGCATAGCCGGTTATACCGCTTTTTACCTGAAGCCTTTTTTTCCTATCTTCGGGAATATCTTCATATGCCAATCCTTCAGTCGGAACATTAGGTCTTGGACCTATTATACTCATATCCCCTTTTAATACATTTATAAATTGAGGAAGCTCATCTACTGATGTCGCTCGTAGAATTCTGCCGATTCTTGTAACTCTTGGATCTTTACTAGAATTATAGGTAGTATTATCTTTATTTCTCAAATCAGGTGCATTTACCCGCATTGATCGGTACTTATACATTTCAAAAACTTTATCGCGTATTCCACGTCTTTTAGATTTATAAAATACAGGACCTCTATCAGTAAAATGAATCGCAGGGGCAACAAATATAAATGAAATACAAAACACGATAAAGCCCGCCGTTCCAAACACAATGTCCAATAGTCTTTTAATATATTTATAATAGAAATTGTTGTTCATGACATATCCTTTGCTCCACATTTCTATCTGCGTACACAGACATCGATAACCTTTAACGCTTTCTCGCAATTACAAACAGCATCATCGGCATTCCTGCCATTCGCAATGACAAATCCGACACGATCAACGCTATTCTGTATTTGCCCAATCTGTTCGCCGATACCATGAACAACTGTAACCTGTGTCACACCAGCCATTTTTTTCGCCTGCTCGACTCCTGTTATTTTTTTTATTATTCCAATATCTGTATTAAAGTATCTTATTGCAGAGCCTCTATCCCATTTTGATTCCAGATTTGGTCTTTCACCTAATGCAATCAAGATACTGCACTTAACCATATCTACACCTGTCGATAAAGGAACCAAATGGGTAGTTATACAGTCGCCGCCTAGTCTGGCACCAAGCTCCACAATCTTAGGCCCCTCCTTTGTAACCTTTATTTCGGTATGCGAAGGCCCATTTTGAATACCAATCGCCATATTCGCCGCAATGGCAACCTCCGCAATCTTGCTTTTTATTTCTGCGCTCAACTTACTTGGCTGACTATGTCCCATTTCAACAAAATAGGGGGCATCGGTTGTAATCTTATCTGTTATCTGAATTACATGAACATCTCCGTCAATAGCAAGTGTTTCAACACTTACCTCAGGTCCTTCCATGAATTCCTCAACAACTATTTCTCCGCCTCTGGAATTACTGACTGTATACTCATATGCCTTATCAAGATCAGAATCCGGAGAAAGCAAGTCCACTCCTCTACTTCCTGAATTATCCGCGGGCTTTACTATACATTTGTAACCAGCCTTCCTAATCTGATCTACTGCCTCTATAAATGATTTCTTCCCTTTAACGCGATAATAAAGAGGAATAGGCACTCCATTCTCTTTCAAGGCATCACGCATAAATGCCTTATTCGTCGCTTTAAGAGCCGTATCGCTACTGATTCCTACTAAGCCCATTTCATGACTCACTACTGCCACTGACTGCATTGGCATGTCAGAGGCAAGGGTCATAATACCGTCAATACGATGACATTTAGCAGCCTCCAGAATAGATGGAGTATCTATCGTGCTGATTACTTCTTTAATAATTCCGGGAACAGAAAAACCCACTGCTTCAGGATTCATGTCCACTGCAATGACCTCAAGTCCCATCTCCTTGGCTTTTTCAATCGCAGGGAGTTGAAGAATGCTGGCACCCAGAATCATAATTTTCTTTTTATCTTTATTAGTCATATAAACTCCTAATAACTGCCTTCAGTGTTTCACATACATAATCCACATCTTCATCTGACAACAGTGTGTGCAGAGGAAGTGAAATCAAATTGTGGTAGTAATCATATGCATTTGGATAATTCGTACAGTCTCTTCCGTATGCTGTCATCATGGGAAGCGGCTTATAGTGAACATTTGTCGCTACACCATTCTCTGCCATTTTTTCGATGATCACATTTCTGGCCTGCTCTGTTACACCAGGCACACGAATCAAATAAAGATGATTGGAACTATCCATACCATCTACATGATGATATAGATGTCTCAACCCTAGCTCATCACATACGGCATCATATTTTTTGATAATCTCTGTTCTTCGGGAAAGCAGTCCCTGATAACGATCAAGCTGCCTCAATCCGATGGCTGCCATAATATCAGTCATGTTGCATTTATACCAGGGCCCGATAATATCATATTCCCATGCCCCTGCTTTTGTTTTGGCAAGAGCATCTTTATTCTGCCCATGGAGAGAGAGCAGCTGGTACATTTTATATATTTCTGCATTGTCTATGCTGGGGATTGGAAGCCAGGTAGAAGCCCCGCCCTCTGCTGTTGTAAAATTCTTTACAGCATGAAAACTGAAACTGGTCATGTCTGCAATTGCACCACAATACTTTCTTGTTGGTTTAGCCAGCTTTCCTTCACCTGTACGGAAAACAGTCCTGCTTGCTCCAAGAGAATGTGCACTGTCAGCAATCACAGCAACGCGTCCAATCGCCTTTTGAACCCGGCTGTTGAAATCCCCA
>CADBOX010000518.1 GCA_902796415.1 uncultured Lachnospiraceae bacterium | reverse complement strand
CACATTTACCATCCGTGTACCCCTCAATTATGTTCCTAATACATAAGATTCTGGTGGAGGGTTGTATCCATGAGAAAGAAGAGAAGAAACATTCAACAATATACCCTGTACTTTCTTGCCCTTGTGTTGTTTTCTTCCATGGTTTTCTCCGGCTGTGGCAGTAAGGCCGATGAGGATGAGAACCATCAGGGAGACGATATTTTTCTGTATTACCTGAATGGGGAAGAAGATGATTTTATCAAAGTGAGTTACACTCTGGAGAATCGTAATGATCCGGAAAAGGAATCCCGGGAAGTTTTAAGTCTTTTGTCCAATATCGACACTTTGGACAGGAGTGACTGCAAAGCTTCCATTCCCAAAGAAGTGGCAGTGAATTCCATCAAGATATCCAAAGGCAGGGAGACGATTGATTTTGGTGCGGGATACCGTCAGATGAGTTCCCTCCAGGAAGCACTGATGAGAATTTCTGTGGTTGAGACCGTCTGTCAGATTGACGGCGTAGATAAAGTATCTTTTACCGTTAACGGAGAGGAGCTTTTAGATCACGAGAATCAACCGCTGTCACAGATCTCCGGGGGTCAGATTATCCTTTCCGATGATTTTGATACCATATATTCCCAGGAGAAGAAAGTGACCCTTTACTATGCCGACTCAGAGGGAAGCAAGCTTGTTCCTGTTACCGTTACTTTGAAAGCGAAAGATAACATGCCCATGGCAGAGCGCATTATCCAGGCACTGAAAACTGTACCCAAAGGTAGGGAGGGACTCTTAAGTCCCATTCCCAAAGAACTGCAGGTGAATCAGACCCAGATTGTGGGAAATACCTGCTATATCGATGTGAATACAGCAATCGAGAATCTGGTTCCTGATGTAGAAGAAGAGATTACCATCTACTCTATTGTGAATTCCATTGCATCCCTGGATGAGAACTATTCGGTGCAGTTTACTGTGGAAGGGCAGCGCATACCCAGTGTTAACCGTTTTAAGAATTTTGACCGCCTGTTAAAAGAGAACCAGGATCTGATAAGGAAAGAAAAAGAATAAAGTGCAGGATAATCCCTGCAAAACATAAAGAGAACGCCGCAGTTGTGTTTTTGAGTCCATTGTAACGGCGATGGAAACAAACACAACTGCGGCGTTCTTTTTTTCGGCAGCTATTTTTATGACATATATGCCCCGGAAAAAAGCATGAAAAAGTGTGATGAGGCCACTTTCGGAATACTGTTGAAACAACAACAAAAATATTTGAAAAATTATTAAAATAACAGTTGACAAACAGAATAACTGTTGTTATAATAACGTCAACAGTTAAAACAACAGCAAAACAACAATTAAACAGAACAAAAATTGTTGTTTTAACAAAATGGTTTTTATTTTAATGAGGAGGGTGTTATGAAAGCAAAAGCAGTCAGACTTCACGCAGCAAAAGATCTTCGTTTAGACGAATTTGAACTTCCGGAGATCAAAGACGACGAGATTCTGGTCAAAGTTGTATCCGACAGTGTGTGCATGTCAACTTACAAATGTGCCATTCTGGGAACGGACCACAAGAGAGTACATGAAGATGTGGCCGATCATCCGGCAATTATGGGACATGAGATGGCAGGAGACATCGTAAAAGTCGGAAAGAAGCATCAGGATCAGTTTAAACCGGGTATGAAGTTTACACTTCAGCCTGCACTGAATTACAAGGGAACGATGTGGAGCCCCGGTTATTCCTACGAGTTCTTCGGTGGTAATACAACCTATTGTATTATTCCTCAGGAGGTTATGGAACTGGGATGTATGCTGGAGTACAAGGGAAGAGCTTACTACGAAGCATCTCTGGCAGAGCCTTTATCCTGCAGCGTTGGTGCTTTGCGCGCAGCTTACCACACCAAAATGGGTGTCTACACTCATGACATGGGTATCCGTGAAGGCGGAAAACTTGCCATCATGGCCGGTGCCGGCCCCATGGGACTGGGAGCTTTGGATTATGCCATGAATTGTGACCGCCGTCCGGGAATGATCGTTGTTACAGACGTTAACCAGGAGAGACTGGACCGGGCAAATGTATTGTTCCCGGCAGACGAAGCCCTGGAGAAGGGAATCGAGCTTCATTTTGTCAACACAGGAGCAGTTGAAGATCCGGTTGCTTTCCTGCGTGAAATGACCGGCGGAACCGGTTTTGATGATGTTTTGTGCTATGCGCCGGTTGGAGCAGTCATCGAACAATCCAGCGGAGTATTGGGCCGGGATGGCTGCCTGAATTTCTTTGCAGGACCTACAGACCCGAATTTCAGTGCAAAAATCAATTTCTATGATGTTCATTACAATTCTGCCCATGTCATCGGAACGACAGGCGGGAATACAGCAGATTTGGTGGAATGCCTGGATCTGACAGCAGAAGGAAAGATCAATCCGGCTGTTATGGTAACACATATCGGCGGACTGGATGCCGCAGGCGAAACCATCCTGAATCTTCCCAAGATCCCGGGAGGCAAGAAACTGATCTACAACCATATTGAGATGCCTCTGATTGCCCTTACAGATCTCCGCGAAAAGGGTAAGGAAGATGAGAGATACACTGCTCTGGCAGATATCGTTGATGCACACAGAGGACTCTGGTGTCCCGAAGCAGAAGAATATCTTCTGGCTAACTTTTAATGTTGGATAGATTGTGAAGGGAAAAGAAAGGGGAACGATTATGAAAAACGGAATTCAGAGATTTGGTAAATTCTTATCCGCTATGGTTATGCCCAATATCGGCGCATTCATAGCCTGGGGTTTAATTACAGCCCTGTTTATTCCGGACGGCTGGCTTCCCAATGAGCAGCTGGCCTCCCTTGTATCTTTAATGTTAACATTCCTGCTGCCGATTCTGATCGCCTATACAGGTGGTAGAATGGTCGGCGGAGACCGGGGCGGCGTCATCGGTGCCATCGCAGTCATGGGATGTATCGCCGGTGTCGGCGGAATGGACGGACAGCCAATGCTTATGGGTGCTATGGTTATGGGACCTTTAGCAGGTTTTATCATCAAGAAATTTGACAAGTTTATGGAAACACGTATGCCCGCGGGTTTTGAGATGCTGATCAACAACTTCTCCATCGGTATCATCGGTATGCTGATTGCCATACTCGGATACTATGTAATCGGACCGGTTATGACAGTTATCCTCACGGTTCTTACAGCCGGTGTTGACGTACTGATCAAACATAACCTGCTTCCGCTGTCTGCGATCTTCATTGAGCCTGCCAAGGTTCTCTTCCTTAACAATGCCATCAACCACGGTATCTTTACACCGATTGGTGCAGAGCAGGTTAAGACAGCCGGACAGTCCATCATGTACATGCTCGAAGCAAACCCCGGTCCCGGACTCGGTGTTCTGTGTGCCTACTGGGCATTTGCCAAAGATAAGGCAACCAAGGATTCCGCACCCGGCGCCATCATCATCCATTTCCTCGGTGGTATCCATGAGATCTACTTCCCCTATGTTCTGATGAACCCGGTAGTGATCATTGCCCCGATCGTTGGTAATATCTGTGCCATCACATGGTTCTCCCTGACCGGATGCGGACTGAAAGGACCTTCCTCTCCCGGATCCATCATCGCTTTCCTTGCCATGGCACCGAAAAACAAAATTATCTTTGTAATACTTGGTGTTCTGATTGCCGCAGCAGTATCCTTTGCCATTGCCTCTGTCATCATCCGCGCTACCAGCAGCAGTGCTTCCATTGAAGATGCCCAGGATCAGATGGCCGATATGAAAGCAAAAGCCAAGGGAACATCCTCTGTAACAGACGCTGAAGCAGTTCGTAAAGTAATCTTTGCCTGTGACGCCGGAATGGGATCCTCCGCTATGGGAGCTACCAAATTCCGTAACCGTGTGAAGGCCGCAAGACCTGACATTACCGTTGCCAATACATCAGTAGACAATATTCCTGCAGACTGTGACATCGCAGTTGTTCAGACCACTCTCCAGGATCGTGCCAGAAAATCAGCGCCTCAGGCTCAGCTGGTTACCATCGGCAACTTCCTGAATGACCCGGCTCTGGATGCCCTTTATGTACAGCTTACCACCCTCGATGCTCCGGCTGCCGCTGCAGAAGATGCTGTGGATGAAGCCGTTGAACATGCCGAGAAGTCACTGAAAAAGGATGTAATCATCAAAGAGAGCATCCGTCTGAACCAGCCCTCTGTCAGCAAGGAAGAAGCCATCCGCAGAGCCGGAGAACTTCTGGTAGAGAGAGGCTGCGTAGAACCTGCTTACATCGATGCCATGCTGGAGAGAGAGAAACTTGTCAGCACATATATGGGCATGGGAATCGCCATTCCTCATGGAACTGCCCAGGCAAAAGGAACGGTGAAGAAGACCGCCATTACTATGCTGCAGTATCCGGAAGGTGTTGATTTCGGCGATGAGAAGGCTCAGCTTGTCTTCGGTATCGCAGGAATCGGTGATGAGCATCTTGATCTTCTTGGAAAGATCAGTAT
>CADBOX010000517.1 GCA_902796415.1 uncultured Lachnospiraceae bacterium | reverse complement strand
GACAGATCACACAAATGTGACAGTCAAGAAAAAAAGTTTGCTGGTGGTAAAATTTACCTCTTGACAAAGGTCACTTCATAACAGATTATCATGGAAAAAGTACAAATTTACAGTTAATGAAATTCATCGCTTCCATTGGAATATACCTCTGCGCATTCCCTATACAGCAGGTGCTGAAATACCTGAACCCGGGCATGAATTATTTGCAGAACACGGCGCTTGCGTCTGTGATCAGCATATTTGCAGCAGTTCTGCTGCTGCATTTTGTGGAAAATCCCATTGTGAAGATATGCCTGGAAAGGGGAGGTAAAACAAACAGATAACGTATGATATAATAAAAGATGCTGAAGGAAAAGCAGACGACCTTCAGCATCTTTTTTGTACTGCTTGCGCAGATCATTTATTAAATTTATTACGCAGGCTTGAGAGAAATTGTAAACAATATCCATTCCGGGAAATTAACAGGAACAGAATGTATGCAGCCGGACATAGGATAAGGCCTGCCCCAAGAGAAACCAGAGAAGAGGAAAAGAGATTCTTTAAACATATACTGATAAAAATCATCAGAGCGGATCCTCCGACAGCATAAGCAAATTGTATGAACAGCTTTTTTAGATCCAAATAATGTCTTATATCATCAAGGCGCAGAAGGCAGATAGTAATAACCAGCAATTCTGCTATCACCGTTGTCAGAGCAGCGCCGTTCTGGTGGAATAGAGGAATAAGAAAGACATTAAGAACTACATTGGTGACAGCAGCGGCAATGGTTGCAAACAGACTGGTTTTTTCCAGACCATTTGGAGTATTGATGCAATTGACAACAATACCGCTTCCAACCGCAAATATGAGAGCAACCGAAAGAATTCTCAGAGAACCAGCGGCTTCAATATAATTTCTGCCACTTACGAGCAGAACTATATTGTCGGCGTATGCAATCAGACCAGCCATACAGGGAAAAATCAAGAGAATAATATAACTGGTTATTTCTGTCAGGAGCACTCTGTACGAATCCCAATTCTTTATTTCAGCGAGTTGGGACAAACGGGGTATAGTAACCATATATATAGCTGTCAGCATGGTTTTTACACTGATATATATTTTTACAGATACTGAATAAAGACCAGTATAATAATCCCCGGATATCCAGCCGAGCATAGTGGTATCCGCGCTGACATAGATTGTAATTGCAAGGTGATTTGCAAAGAAAATCACCATGTCTCTGAAATGGCTGAAAATGGCTTTATTAAAGATGAACCTGATAGTCGTATACCGTTTGCAGTAAAGCCAGTTGGCAATGCAGGTAAGACCACTTGAAAGGACAGAGATCCACGCATATTTCAGATAGTCTTCCGGCCGCTTTATGAATAGAAAAAGAGCAGCCATACCCAATATCTGTATAAGGATTGTCCGGATCGTTATATAGTAAAAATCCTCAAAAACCGTATTTACCCATTCGATACCAAGGATCGTAAGAAGGATGGTCGCGCTTTGAATCATTATAAGCAGGCGATACTCCCTGAGTTTGGGCAAAAAGAGAAGCATCAGAAACAGAACGATATAGGAAATGGCCGATGTTATGATATTAAGAGAAACTACTTCCGAAGCAAAACGGTCAAAATCTTTACTGCCTTTTTTTTTCGCGCCTTCACGAACCCCATAGATATTAACGCCTAATGCAGCAAACAGAGAAAAATATGAAATGATAGACTGTACATATGTTACTTTTCCAAGATTATCAACCTGAAGAACGCGAACAGTATAGGGAAATACGATCAGCGGGAACAGAACAGTACTGCCTGATTTAAGAAAATTGAGGATGGCATTTTTGTGGATGGATACTTTTCTGCCTGACGACTTTTTATGATTCATTTTCACACCTGGAATAAATAATATCAGTATGCATCTCAGAAGCATTATACTGCTTATTATATCGATATGTTAATATAAAAGCAAACAGGATTGATTACAAAGGGTAAATCATAGTGAATAAGGAATGTGTGGTATGTTCCGGGAAACCAGTGAATTAGCCAAAAAGATTGTAAAAAAGGCAGTAATGAGATAGTATGAGAATTGTAATCATGCTTCTTTTGATTTACAAGCGAGGTTCATAAGGTAAAGATGAAGATTAATGTGTTAATGAGTACATACAATGGTGAAAAGTATTTAAAAGAACAGATAGACAGCATTCTTGGTCAAAAGGGTGTTGATGTACATCTGACGATACGGGACGATGGTTCTGGTGACCGCACATGTGAGATAATAAACGATTATGTAAAAACAGATCCAAGAGTGCGGTTTTACAAAGGGGATAATCTTGGACCAGCAAACTCATTTATGGACTTATTATATCAAAGCGAAGATTATGAGTATTATGCGTTTGCTGATCAGGATGATATCTGGCTTGAAAATAAACTGCTTCGCGCTGCAGATCAGCTGGAAGGAATAAAATATCCCTGTTTGTATGCATCCAATCAGATCACAGTGGACAGCAATGGCAGACAGCTTGAAAAAAGATACTCAGAAGCTCCGCCTACAGATCTTGCAAACACCATGATATGCAACAGATTAGCCGGGTGTACTATGGTGCTGAATCGGAAACTTCGGGATATTCTTGTCCGGAAAGATATCAGACCTGATCCGGAATTTTTAAGGCTGCGGATGCATGATGTTTGGGTCGCCATGATCGCAAATTGTTTTGGAAGAATCATATATGATCCGGAAGCATATATTCTATACCGGCAGCATGATAATAATGTTGTGGGAGCTGAAATTGGAACTGGTATTTCTTATATCCGAAAAAAAGGTATGAAAGGACTAAAAGCTCCGAGGCGGGCTGCCCGGGAGCTGATAAAAACCTTTGATAAAGGCATCAAGCCAGGAGAGAGAGCTGTAGCAGAGGCTTTTCTGGGATTAAAAACACTGCATGGAAAAATATCTTTCCTACGTAACAGAAAGCTGACAGGCCGACTCAGAAAAAGTACAAAGAATATGGGGATGAAAGTAATACTCGGAATTTGGTAAAGGAAGGTGAAATGTTGTTATATCAGGAATATGATCAGGAAACGCTTCAGAAAATCAGAAAGATGGAACTGGAGATTCTTAAGGATTTCCAGGAACTGTGCAGAAAACATAATATTACTTATTTTGCGGGCGGGGGTACAGCAATAGGAGCCGTACGACATCATGGAATGATTCCCTGGGATGATGATATTGATGTTAATATGCACAGGGATGATTATGAACGGTTTCTCAAATATGCTAAAG
>CADBOX010000516.1 GCA_902796415.1 uncultured Lachnospiraceae bacterium | reverse complement strand
TTCTCCGAACATTTATCGGTTGATAGTAGTTTACAGGTGATCGGCAGGGATCCATTACTCTATCTGCTTTCACCCGTAATAATGAGTTGCCCGTCATGTATTGATACAAACATCTATAACGAACGTTGGATTGAGTATTATTCAGCAGATCGCCACCAGCTGCCGGACTATCTTGTGATTGATTTGAGAAGTAGTTCGGTAGAGGAATTTCTGAGTATGCCATATGGAAAATGGGTACAGTCTTATTTTGATATAGATCACCCTACAGCAGAGAGTAACTGCGTGCTTTTTGAAAAAAACAACTGAAATGGCAAAACCTGGCAGCATCATTCTGCCTGGCTTTTACATTCGGGCATATGCCTTTTCCCTTTTACTGTTTATGGAAAAAATAAAAAGAACTATTAGGACGAAGTGTAATAAATATGCAGTAGAAATTGTCATTTCTGTAGTCTGCTTGTTTATATCATGCTTGCCTGCCATGTCTCCGGAAATTCCGTTTGGACATGATACTCCTTTTCATCTTGCTAGAATTGAGTGGTTGGCTGAAAGCATTAAGCATGGGCAATTTCCAGCTATGGTAGAACCTGGCTGGTTGAATGGAATGGGTTATGCTGTCGGTGTTTTCTATGGGGATATAGTATTATATCCGGCTGCAATATTACGTATGTTCGGAAACTCTCTCCATATATGTTATATTTTTGAAATATTGTTTATTAATACCTTGACGCTTGTTTCGTCATACTATGTATTTCAAAAAATCTTCCCGCTTTGGCATGCAGGAATTATTGGTGCAACAGCTTATATGATGACTGTGTATCGCCTTGCGGATATTTATACCAGAGGGGCACTTGCTGAAGCCGCAGCATTTTCTTTCCTTCCATTGGTCATTCTTGGAATATGGAAAATATTCCGGTCAGAGAAAAAGGGATACCTCTGGCTGGCTTTGGGAATGACATTACTGATTCAGACACATTTAATCACGGTGCTGTCAACAGTTATATTTCTCGGGATATATTGTCTGTTTCGAATTAGAGAAACACTTCGTAGAAACGTACTTGCTGAAATAGGAAAATCAATTGTTCTGGCTATTCTTCTGAATTTGTATTTTTTTGTTCCGCTTTTTCAATATTTAACTGAAACTGTATCGGTCGATGCTTCTAAGAATTTGAAAGATTTGTCTGTCTATAGACTTTTTCCGGGCCAGCTATTTACGCTTGGATATGAGGCAACGGGATGGGTTCATACAGTTCAGAGCATGAAAGGAGAAATGCCGCAAACAATTGGTTTGACTTTATTATTAAGTTTCGCTGTATCAATCATAGTATTATTTAAAACTAAATTTGATGAGCACGCGAGACTTACTGTAATTAATCTTCTCATCTGTTTTCTGGGACTGTATGTAAGTTCAATTTATATGCCGTATGATATGATTGAGCGTAAACTTCCAGGTATTTATCGTGTCCTGCAATATTTGCAGTTTCCTGCCAGGATTCTGACGATTGTGGCGATTATGGTTCCACTTTTAATTCTCTATAGTTTGGGAGAAATGCTAAAGCACGCAAATAAGCAGATAGCTCTCTTATTTGCATTAATAGTGGTTGGAATCAGCCTGTTTCAGGGACAGGATTTTATTGGGAAATTTTGTGCAACAGCTGATATGGTGAGTTATGATAGTCGACCCGAAGAAATCTCTATTCCTGATAATAATTGGGAATACATGCCGGGAACAGCTGAGAAGGACCATTTAAATTATTCGGTCGTGACAACTGAAGGAACCGAGGCCGCAATTATACAGCAAGACGGCTTAAATTGGCAGCTTTCAGTAGAGACGAATAAAAATCCCGATCAATGGATAGATTTGCCTGTTCTGTGTTATCCGGGATATATTGCCTGGACGGAGAGGGGCGATTTTGTCGAATTGACTGATAATGGGAAAGGACAGATCCGGCTACTGCTTAGTAATGTAGATTATGGCAAGCATATAATATCTGTATCATTCCGCCAGCCGTTTCTGTGGAGAATTTCGCAAGTTGTGTCGTTAATGACGCTGTTGGCATTGCTTTATCACAGTTTCCGCAAAAATAACGCTGGGACAAAATATGCTCCTTTTTCGGAAAATCAAAATATGGATCAGATGGAATCAGCAGAAGGTGTATAATTAAATACTACTGGCTTTTTATTATCGTTGCTCATTTGAGATGGGAAGTTTCATGACTGGGCGCATCCGGGTTTTTTTTCGAACAGAAAGATGGTAACTGGAATGAGTAAAACACAATTGAACGAACACATCGATATTTTCAGTATGGAACATATCTATCCGGAACCGGACTATCCTGATCAGAACTGCGAGATGATAAAAAAACAGGCGCTGGCCGATTTCCGGGCGCTGCTACTGGATGCACTTCCGGCGGACGCAGCTTATGTAAAAATCAAGGCTGCCTATGAGTGGCTTAGAGGCTATTTCTCGGCCGACGGGGCTGCGATTTCGGGAGCGTCCCCTGAGGAGCTCGCGAAAATCTTTCAGTATCTTCTGGAGCAGATTGGATGTGCTTCAACAATCCGGAAAGAAGAAGCGGCCGGCGGCACAGAGGAAGGC
>CADBOX010000515.1 GCA_902796415.1 uncultured Lachnospiraceae bacterium | reverse complement strand
GGTGGATACTTCTATGACAGTGAAACAAAAACTCTGCCTGTTTTCATTAATTATGATAAAGCAGAAGATGCAATTGCTTATGAAGATCGTTTTGTATCAGAGAGTGTTCTGATTGCTTTGTCTAAGCATCCGAGAAAGATTACATCTGGGGACGCTATTCATATATATAAAAAAGGAGAACAGGATAAAGATAACAGAATATTCTTATTTGTACGAAAGAACAAAGACGACAACGAAGCAAAAGAGTTTTATTTTCTTGGAGAAATGAACGCAGTAGGTGAACCACATCAAATACGAATGGAAACGACAAAAGATGACGCTTTTGAAATAACATATCGACTTGATGTGCCGGTTCGCAGTGATATTTATGATTATATAGTTAGAGACTAATAGTAGAGGTATTTATGAAGACAATCAGAGTTGTAGCAGCAGTGATAAGAGATGAAAATAAAATATTCGCGACTGCCAGAGGATATGGAGAATTCAAAGGCGGTTGGGAATTCCCAGGAGGCAAAATTGAGTCCGGTGAAACATCGCAGGAAGCACTTGTTAGGGAAATACGAGAAGAACTGGATACTGACATTCAAGTTAATGAACTGATTGATACTATAGAATATGATTATCCAGCATTTCATTTATCTATGGATTGCTTTTGGTGCACGATCAAGGAAGGAAGCCTTACGCTGAAAGAAGCTGAAGCTGCAAAATGGCTGAGCAAAGAAACTATTGACAGCGTGAATTGGCTTCCTGCGGATCAGGGATTAATTGAGAAGATAAAGACTGAATTGTGATCATTGGGCAACAATCTGCCACATTATTCTGAGAGCCCCAAAAAACTGTGTTTTAGAAGGTGGCTATAACAATGGACTAAAATGAATACTACACAAAGGAACAATTAATACGCCAAACGGTATTGCCAATAAAAGCAGGGGGAGCCGCTATGTACACAAAAATGGATAACAGTGGAGTTGAAGATATTTGTTACGAACAGGAACATGTGGAAAAGGTCCTTGATGAAATAAAAAAGAATTTCGACCAGCACTTTATTCGTTTTTTGGATTCTTCCGGAGGGACAGGAATCTCCTTGGAAGATATACAAGGCCTTCAGAAGAAGTTTGGGATAAAAGTTCAGGAGAAAAAGAAGAATCAAGATCTGTCCAAAAACTATAAAATTATCATACGAGAAGCCATTAATGATTTTGAAAAGGACCGGGAGGACTACCGGAAGATCTTTAGACAAAGTTGGTTAGAAGATCTTGATGAGGACGCAGATGTTTTTAAGTCAAAAATCCTCAGAAATGAATGCCCGATAATCAGGAAAACGCTCGCCAACCGGAGAGCAAAAGAGCTTGATAAATACCGTGCCAACTTCTCTCGAGCTGACGCAGACTGGCTGCTGAAAGTTGTTTACAATCTTTGTGTCTTCGGAGATGACTATCAGAAAGAGTATGATCCAAACACATACGAGGACGCACAGACATACAAAGACTTAAACTTGAGCTTACTGGATACAGACGATTATACGGCTTTTGGCGTTATCGGTGGGGGAATAAAAACGCATATGCTTTATAAAGTATATCCGGCAGTATTCCCGAATCGTAGCAGGAATGCAATATGGGCATTATGGTACCTGACAGATAAAGATACTTTCGGTTGTAAAACAGACTCAGAATTCTTGATGATTGATTGTGACAAGAGCATTGTGCAGCAGAATTATTTCTATCCATATCGGTTATTTGCGTTTTATGCTTTTGAGATCTATAAGATGCTCCGTGATAAAGCTGCCGTATACAATGCATATATAGATACAGATTACCGATACGTTATAGTCGATAAGTTTTTGGACTTTATAGCTATGGAACACGATGAAGAAATAACGTTTATGAAGTCGCAGATCAGAGACGGAGGAATGGGATATGCTTAATCTGGACAATGACTTTAAAGAGTTATTTCCCAAACAGAAATATACGCTTTACGATTTTCAGAAGAAGGTCATCTCAAATGTAGTGGAAAAAGATAGCACGTTGTGCATCATGCCTACAGGTGGTGGAAAATCCATAATATACTGGATGTCCGCTGCAGAGCTTAAAGGGATCTGCCTGGTTATATCACCTCTGACAGCATTGATTGCGGAGCAGGCACAAAAAATAGAAGAACAGGGATACGAAACGCTGGTAATCCATGGCGGAATTGACTCCATGAAGCAGATTAGTATCCTATCTGACTTTGCGAATAAAAAGTCAAATCCTCAGTTTCTTTTTGCAAGCCCGGAAAAGATT
>CADBOX010000514.1 GCA_902796415.1 uncultured Lachnospiraceae bacterium | reverse complement strand
CTGTCCACGATGATACGGTATGTCTGTACCACATATCCGTTATGTCCGGACTCAACTACTTTTGTCTTTCCCTTGGCCAGAGTTTTGTCCTTCTTGTACTTTGTCGAATATGGGATGGTCTTGAGGATTTCTGCAACAAACTGAACCTTATGATCATCCAGCTTAGCGCCTCTGATCTTGCAGGTAAGAGCGCCGTCATCATAATTGGCCACGATTTTCACCGGGTATGTAGAATTATTTTTAAAGCGGAAATCCGGTCCGTCCCAGGAAACTGTGGCATCCATGCCGAGCCCGATATAGGCGGATTCATAAGTATGATTATGATGCTCCAGAATCTCGAGATTGGCAAGAACCACTGATTTATATAGAGTGGAAGATACCTGACAGACACCCCCACCTAACTCCATCACGGATTTTCCGTCAGAGTAAGCCGGGGCCTTCTGATATCCGCGCTCCGCAGTTCTCTGCCCTACAGAACCATTGTAGGAAAACTCTTCCCCGGGCAGAAGAATCAAGCCATTGATCGTTTTCGCTGCCAGTCTGACGTTAGAGACACGGGCACTACTGCCGCTTACATAAGTCGTACAAGTGCCAAGTGCCTCTTCAAACAGATGTTTTTTAAGTTCTTTGGTGCTGATCACCGGTTCGTCCTTCACGATCTCAACATGTACCAGATCGCCTTCAGCGGCTGCTTCTACCGCCTGTTTGGCACTTTCTTTATCAAAGTCGATTCCGGTGATGGATTTCACGATCTTATAATCTTTATCATTTACCTCGAGAGTTGCTTCTCTCTTTACTTTATGGATAGCTGTGTAAACTGCCTCGATATCGAGGGGCACTACCGTTCCCTGGATCAGAGGGGCTTCTATAACAGTCTCATAGTCATCCTTACCCACTGCCTCTTCTATGGCGGTATTCAGTCCCTTAAGATCGACAGAATATCCTGTCTTACCCATGGCAATCTGCAATTCATCCTCTTTCAGTTCATAAGAAGTCTGTACCGTAGTATTCAAGGTAGAAAGGCCGGATTGGCTCAGTTCTGCATCGAGGGCAGGCTGATTTGTAATGGCAGGATAGAAATGCATCTTCTCCCCGATGGCAAGAGCTTTTAACATCTGAAGCCCCCGGAGCATAAAGGTGTCATGCCCATAGGAAAAAGCCTTCTTTGCAGCATCTGCTTCATTGAAAGATAAGGAAGAATACATGGGAATCTTATATTCCTGATCCAAAGCTTTCATGGTAAGGACACGGTTTGCATAATCCTTCTCATACTGCTCTTTCAGTTTTACTGCTGCCTGCTTTTCGGTCATTTCCCCCAGGTCAACTCCGTTCATGGATACCCCTTTGAGAATGGTATCGGCAGGAATCACAACACAGGAAATGACATAAGCAATACAAAGAACCAGCAGAATACCTCCTGTTATCTTGAGTATCAATTTTCTGTTTTTCTTTTTTTCTTCCTTGCGAGCCACTCTTCTTCCCATATGATCTCCTTCTTCCTGTAATGATCTATCATAAATCTTTCTGTGATATTCGCTCAATCCTACTTTTTAAATTATGGATATACAGATTTCTACCCACTACTATAGCATACCATAAAATGCATTTTCTGAATAGTTAAAATAAAAGGAGACAAAACAAAAACCAGTCTGTTTTGTCTCACATTTCTTATTCTGTCTTTTTCGCTTTTAGCAGAAGTCCGCCGTTGGCCGGAATCTGAAGACGGAGTATGCCGTTTCTCGGCTGACAGATCTCAGATTCAAGAGTGTAGCCCTCAGAATCCGTCAGGAGAATTCTCTCCATCACTTCCTGTTCAGAAACTTCTGCCTCCAGGAGAGATAAGGCCACATCCACAGGCTGAAAATCTGCATTCACAAGCACAACCATCCTCTCATCCTCCGTGAACCTGGCGTAACTGATCACATTCTTCTCGCTCTTTAAGATGATCAGGGAACCTTTCATCAAGGCTTCCTCCTCTTTATGGATACGGATGAGATCTTTGTGATATCGGATCAGCTCCTGATCTTCCTTCCCCCATGGGTAGGTCCTGCGGTTATCAGGGTCCGTCCATCCGGTAACTCCTGCCTCATCACCATAATAGAGGGTCGGAGCACCGGGCCAGGTCATCTGAATCAATACAGCTGCCCGCATAATGGACAGATTGATGTTCTCATCTGCCGCTTCCGGTCCCAGACTGTTGGTTCGCCCCACCGTCAGATTCGTACGAGTCAGAAATCGGGAGTGATCGTGATTGGATAACTCATTCATGGCAACTACCAGGGAAGGGTACTGGAATCTGGACATATGGTACACCATGGCATCCTGGAAAGCCTGTCCATTGCCCAGAAGGTCGTTTCGTTTCTCATCACTATGTTTCTCCAGGCCGGTCAGGAACCAGGTGACAGGCTCCATAAAGGCACTGTAATTCATGACTGTATCCCACTGATCACCCTGAAGCCAGTCTCCACAATCTCCATAATGCTCTGCATAGATGATGGCATTGGGATTCGCCTCTTTCACAACTTTTCTGAAATCTTTCCAGAACCGGTGGTTCATCTCCCGGGTCTGGCCCAGGTCTGCAGCCACGTCGAGCCGCCAGCCGTCACAATTATAGGGAGGAGAAACCCATTTTTTCCCGATTTCCAGGATATAATCATAGAGTTTTTCCGAATCTTCATAGTTTAACTTGGGCAGAGTTTTATGGCCCCACCAACCATCATATTCAGAATTATAGGGCCATCCATATTCATCGTAGAATTTAAAAAAGCTGCGATAAGGACTGTCCTCTGACACGAATGCTCCCTTTTCATAGCCTTCCTGGTTCTCATAGATACGTTCCGCATCCATCCATTTATTAAATGAGCCACAGTGATTAAATACCCCGTCAAGGATCACCTTCATACCCCGGCGATGGATTTCCTCCACCACCTGGACGAAGAAAGCATTGCTTGCCTCCAGGTTTCTCTTGTCCGAAACCCTTGAAATATATTTTGTTGCATTGATATTATCCTCGGCTTCCTCCGGAAGGGCTTCCCCTTCATCCACGACAATCTTGCCATAATGAGGATCTATATAATCATAGTCCTGAATATCATATTTATGATTGGAAGGAGATACAAAAATCGGGTTAAAATAGATAGCATCCACTCCCAGATCCTGCAGATAATCCAGTTTGTCAAGGACTCCCTGAAGGTCTCCCCCATAGAATTCCCTCACACCCATCTGGGCAGGATACTTCCCCCAGTCACGGACCTGCGTTACTTTTTCTCCGATATAGACGTATTCATTGTCCACCACATCGTTTGTGGGGTCTCCATTTTTGAAGCGATCCACAAATATCTGATAAAATACGGCTCCTTTGGCCCAGTCCGGCGTGGAAAATCCCGCTTTGACCCGAAAATCAAAAAAAGAATCCCGATAAGTCAGAGGACCTTTTTTATTGTAGAAGCAATGCGTTCCATTGGAAATGATCTCAAAGCAGTATACCAAAGTATCCTCCGGCATGATCCATTTTATCTCATAATAATCGAATCTTTCGTTGCTGGAAGCGACTTCCATCTCATGTCTGTTGTCATCACATAGAAAAAACACATGCTCCGCATTGTCCTTGGCCGTGCGGAAACGGATGGTAACCTCATCTCCCGGATCAGGTTCCATGGGGGAGAAATAGTAATCACTCCCATCCGCAAATAATGCTTTATAATTCAGTATCGGCCTTGTGTGATAGATATGGAGTTCCAGCTTCTCCGTTCTGGAAAGAGATCTTATGATATTGGCAGGCATCTCAATCGCCATATTTCTACTCCTGTTCTAAGTTCCCGATAGGGATCGGGAAGCAAAATCTTTTCTAATCATACCTGTTCTGATAATCAAAGTCAACATATCATGTAAAAATAAGGTTTTCCGCCGGATCTCCGGATATCAGTCCGCCGGGTAGAACTGTAAAGTCAATTCGCGGTACAGGTCAGGTCTCCTGTCTTTGACAGCCGGAAAAGAATCACGATATAGGGGGACACTGGCCAGATTGATTTCCGCCACGACCAGTCCCTCGTCTTCCCGGACATCAGATACTGCTTCTCCAAGATAGTTATAGACTGCCGAATGACCGTTGTAGTGAAGTCGCCCCGCTTTCCCGGTCCGATTGACTCCGACCACAAAACAGGAGTTCTCGATGGCTCTGGCACGAAGAAGAGCATCCCATTGATCCACTCTCGTATCCGGCCAGTTTGCGATCACAAAAATCAGCTGGCTCTCGGCAGATGCATACTGAAATACCTGGGGGAATCTGAGATCATAGCAGATGAATCCGGATAGTACCGCATCGTGCCATCGGCATGCATACACCTT
>CADBOX010000513.1 GCA_902796415.1 uncultured Lachnospiraceae bacterium | reverse complement strand
CGAAACTGAGTATCTCATAACAGACATTATGGATGATGACATTACTTGTGACATGTTTCGGGATCTTTATTTTGAACGCTGGAATATTATGCGGATATCGGCATAATATTCCATATGCCGATATTTTAGAAATGCCGATTTTTGGCTTTCTAAAATGTTGCTTCTAAAGCACTCTATATATTTATCGGCATTTCTTACTATAAAGATGTAACCATCATAATAGTAGGAAGGAGGCCGATATGATGACAAATCCATATCCGTTACTGAAAACCTTGACTGCACAGCTAATAGAAGGAGTGAGGCAATACGGGATACTTGAAGTATCCATTCCCCAATACCAACATGCATGTAATTCAATAATAAGGTTTGCAAAAGAGTCCTGTGAGGATTCGTATTCACCTGAACTAATGGATTCATACAAAATATACTTCGATAATCAGGTGTCTGATGGAAAAATCTGCAAAGAATACCGGCGCTTTCAATTAAGGGTGGTCCGTATGTTATCCTCGTTGGTTGAGGATGGACATATAGATTTTTCAAGTGCCAGAGCATCCTGGATTAAGTATCCTGTATCTGGTGATGTCGCTGCTCTTGTTGAGGAAATACTGGACAGCTATCCGATCAGTGAAGCAACTAAGAAGGATCTCCGAACACCAACAAGGCATTTTTTCTGGTTTGCTGCAGAACAGGGGAAAAAGCCTGAATTTATTGATGATGCAACTGTCATGAGATTTCTCATTGATGAAGTACCTGTTACAAACGCAGGCAGTACCGGGCGCACACTAAGATGTGTAAAATATATCACAGAATACTTAAAGAGCCATGGTCATCATTACATTCATCGGGATTATACGCTTTTAACATTAAAAAATGATAAAAGGCGTATCATCCCTGCTTATTCTGAGGTTGAAATATGTAGCATTGCTAATGCAGCAGATGCTGATACCATTTCTAGTAAGAGAGATCTGGCGATTATTCTTGTTGCCTACTGTACTGGACTCCGCGGGATTGACATAATAGGAATTAAGTTCGCCAATATAGACTGGCAAAGACAAAAAGTTTCAATTGTCCAGTCAAAGACTCATGAGGCGATTGTTTCAGAACTCAACGGCTCCACAATGAATGCACTTGCTGATTACATCCTTGAGTGGCGACCAAAGTGTGATGTTCCAGAGATCTTCGTAACTGTTAATGCTCCGTACAGAAAACTTTCAAATAATTTTGGAGCTATGATTGACAAATACTGCAGAAAAGCAGGTGTCCAGAAGATTGCCTTTCGCGGATTTCACAGTATCCGCCGTTCTTTCGAAACAGTAATGGTTTCAAGAGGCGTCCCCATCGAGACAGCTTCCCAGATGATAGGACACAAAACCATCGAGGAAGACAAGCCATACATAACATACAACAAAGAACAGATTGCATTTGTTGCAATGGACTTCAGTGATGTTCCGATAAAATCAGGCTTTTATGCTGACCACAGCAGCAACTCTCTTCCGATGGAAGGAGGGAATGCCATATGCTCATGAAAGACAGGCTTAATGGAGCCTTTGATGAAATGATGTCCTACCGTGAAGCTGTTGGTTATGCTACGGCAACATACAGATGCTCTGTCCCTCCATTCATCAATTACTGTATTGAGAACTATCCCGACTCCGAGTATATCACATCGGATATGATCGATGGTTGGCTTGCTTTTTACCCTTACTCCATCAACAGCAGAGCTGCATTCATCTCATTACTCCGGGAATACACCAAATATCTTAACTTCTTAGGCTATAATGACTTTATACCGGATGAGGAATATACGGTAAAGAGGATTGCTTTTATTCCATATCTTTTTACCGACAGGGAACTGTCTGCTCTCTTTGACACCGTCGATTCATATGTTGGAGCCACTTGTGGGAAACGCTATCTCCCTGAGATCGTGCTCCCTGTTTATACCCGCCTGCTTTATTGTTGCGGCCTGCGTCCGCAGGAACCTCCTGCAATACGGACCGAAGATATCAATCTTGAAACAGGTGACTTATTTTTTCGGCAGTCAAAACGGCATAAAGACCGGCATATCATAATGTCTGCTGATATGCTGGATCTTTGTCGGCGATATGACAACGTTAGCGGAAAGAGGGAATGGTTCTTTCAAAAATGGGATGGAACCCCCTATAAAACATCATGGTATAATAATGCCTGGTGGCGTATTATCGAGTTAAGTGGCATCTCATGGAGAGGAAGACCAAGGCCTTACGATCTCCGCCATGCATTCGCTTCCCGCAATATAATCAAGTGGTTAACTGCCGATAAGGATATCATGGAACTTCTTCCTTATCTTTCAGCATATATGGGGCATTCTGAACTTACTTCGACCCTCTATTATGTTCATCTTCTCCCGGAAGAGCTCAGACGGTCCAAAAAGATTGACTGGAAGATACTTTCCAGCATCTACGGACAGGGGGGATGCGAAGGATGAGGATCAAAGCAAAAGATCCACGGTTGATATCCCTCATTGGAGAGTTCATGAATGTTTATCTTCCGTGTGTGCGTAATCGTGATGGTGATACGATAGCATCATATAAGTACAGTATAAACTTATACGTATCGTATCTTGGTGAAACAGAGGGTCTGTCATTGCTAAAACTACAGTCATCTGACTTCAATCAGAAGAATATCATAGGATTTATGTCATGGTTGAAAACAGACCGGTATAATGTAGCAACTACTGTTAACCACAGGCTTTCAGATATCCGGGGATTTTGCAAATATCTCCTGAAGAAAAAAGCTATCTCAGCGTATGAATTTGAAGAAATACGCGAAATAAATGATGTAAATGATGACAGGGTCATTGATTTCACATGGCTTTCTGTGGAAGATATAGCCAGCATCCTGCAGAGCGTCAAGTTAAACCGTGATTCTGTAAGGGACTACTTCCTTCTTTCGTTACTATATGAAAGTGGTGCACGGATAAATGAAGTTCTGTCTTTAAAACTCATGGATTTGAAACCCACACCGGAAGGTGAAGTAGACGTCCATTTTTACGGCAAGGGAAACAAACACAGGATCACACCATTATCCAGTGAAATCTGGATCCAGTATGGAAAGTATTG
>CADBOX010000512.1 GCA_902796415.1 uncultured Lachnospiraceae bacterium | reverse complement strand
CTTCGGGCGGCGTGCAAAATCACGCAGTGTCGGAAAACCGTAGTACGCGCCATTGATATAGGTAGCCTGCATATAATCAGCTGTTATCGCTTCAAATGCACCAGGAGCGTAGGTCATAATCATTTCTTCCGTCAGCGGCATGATTTTCCCCTGCACCGCATCTGTGATCAGTGAGGCATTCGACAGGTATACATCCACCTGCTCGCCACCAGAGATCATCAAATTCGTCTGAGCATTATAATCGCTCAGGTTGATAAACTGCGGTTCAATTACTACACCGATTTCCGCACGGGTGATTTCATTGATAGCATCAATCACATCCTGGGTCTCCCGGGGTGCTACAGCCTGAAAGGGTGTCGCATAAACCAGGGTAACGATTTCGTCATCAGCAGATGCTGTCATAAGCGACGCCACACATGACAGAAGCAACGTGGAAACCAGCAGAAATGCCATCCATTTCTTCATTATCTTTTTCCTCCTTCTTCGTTCCTTCATTGGTGTAACCATCTGTTGCGCAACGTTTACCTGTATTCTACCGATCAGCATCATAATTCTCTACTTCATTTTTGATCTTAAATGACGTTTTTTCGACCACATTATCCATGACGAAACTTCTTCCGATATTGAACCGGACTCATCCCACAGTATTGCCTAAACTGCGTATTAAAACTGGACAAACTCGAAAAACCGACCTGGGATGCTATTTCCACAACCTTCATATGTGTCGTCTCCAGCAGTTGCTCAGCTTTTTTCATACGAACCAGGTTCAAATATCGATTTACAGACATACCTTCCACCCGCTTGAATACACGGTCCACATAATCAGGGTTCAAATATACTCTGGCCGCAAGTTCAACCCGTGTAACTGGCTGATCATATTGTTCCTCAATATACTGTTTGATCTTTTCTGTAACTGGATTCCTGTCATATTGCTGTCGAACCATGCCTTCGCTTTCCGTTAGCAGTTTCTTCAGATATCTCTTCATATCGGAAATTCGAGTCACTGCGTTTTTTTGAAGATTCTGCATCTCTTCCCCGGACAAGATGCCTGATGTGTCTATGCCGCGTTCTTTCAAATAGGCAAGGAGCACCTGCTCCACTCGATTTTGCAGACGTATCAGATCCTGTCTCCACATTTTTTTCTGCTCAACCATACTGTCAATCCACAGCAGAATTTTCCCAGCAAAGATTTCGGAGATGGTATCTTCTCGAATCCAAGTCTCCAATGGAGGAAGTTCAATCCGCTGCTTTACACGATCCACATTTGCTGTTTCCAACAGCAAAAAAGAAAAATCATCAGAAACGCAAGATTCTGAGAAAGAAATCAACTGCCGTATGCTCTCCGCAATCTGCACTGCCTGCACTTGATTTCCAACTGCACACCTGAGAATTATTTTCGGCAATAGCGGATGCTGAAGAATTTTTTCTTTAATCCTTTCATTCGATATGTTATTCACACAGGAGAATATGGCAGCAACCCTTCGGTCATCAACTGTCACCCATGCACATTCCGTATTGGAGGATTCTAACACTTCACGAAGCGCTGCTCTCCCTTCCCTGCTTACATCCAGGAACCAGGAAAAAAGTACCGGAAGAAAGATTGCATCCGGATCAATTTCTAACCCAAGCTCCGATGCATGTGAAATAATGCTTTCCCTGTCCAACTGATGGCGAATTACATCCTGCCAGAATCCATCTTTTACAACGCTTCGGGATTTTTCCCATCTAACGGCTCCCTGCGCGTTTTCCTCAGCTAGGCGTTCTTCCTTGATCTTCCCCAATGCCTTATGAATACAGTTTTCAAGAGCCACAGGAGATACCGGTTTAAGCAGATAGTCCATAACACCATATCGAATTGCAATCTGGGCATATGAAAAGGAAGCATGACATGTTAATAGCAGAATCACTGTCTTCGTGTAGTTCTGATGAACCCATTCTGATAACTCCAGTCCATCCATGCCCGGCATCTCGATATCACAAATCATGATTTCCGGCACTTCCCTTTCAAAATATCTTTTCGCATCCCATGCATCCTGCGCACATAAAACCCGATCAAATCCCAGATTTTTCCAAGGCAGGATATCAACCAACGATCTGCGTATAATTGGCTCATCATCAACAATTAGAAGGATCATTGATCTTTTCTCCTTTCATCTGGTATGGCAGGCTGATATGAATACAAGCTCCACCTTTTTCATTGTTCTCCACCCTGAGTAGTCCTTCACTGTTGTACAGCAGAGAAAGACGGGCCGATACATTATAAATGCCAATATGTTCTATCCCACGTTCGCTGATCTTTTCACCACGATTTATCTTTTCTATTGTCTTCGCGCTAAAACCCTGCCCATCATCTGAGATCATTATATGTATCTGATCACCCATACACTGCTTTATATCGATTCTGATCTTGAGTGGTGTATCCTGGATAACATTGTATTTTATTGCGTTCTCTACAAATGTAAGAAGAATCATTGGCGGAATTGCAACATTCATCAACTCATCCTGTATGTCCATCTCACAGATAATCTTTCTGTCAAAGCGAAGCTTTTGTATATGAAGGTAACTTTGTACACGTTCTACTTCCTGCTGAAGTGTAATCATCTGTCCATCATCATTCAACACGTTACGTAGATATGCAATCAGTTCTGTCAGCAGCTCCGGTATATCTTCATATTTTTTGTAATTCGTCAGGGTATATACTGTGTTAAGCGCTCCAATAAAGAAGTGCGGATTGATTTCCAGTTGTCTGCATTGAAGCGAGAGTGAACGTCGTTTCAGCTCCTGCTCATAATTTTCTATCTTCAAATCCCGGATTTCGTCCATCATCTCATTAAATCGCAAGTGAAGAAGCGACAATTCATCATAATGAGTATCAGCTGACAGGCGCGCGTTTAGGTCACCTCGTCTAATCTGCTCCACATTTCGAGTAAGCTCACGGAATGGGTTCAGAACATCCCTAATCAG
>CADBOX010000511.1 GCA_902796415.1 uncultured Lachnospiraceae bacterium | reverse complement strand
TTGCTCTTTTTATGTGCAAATCCCCAGAAATAAGGCAATATTCATGCTTTAAGCATGGTATGCATGACACTACGTATAAAGCTAAGGGGGTGTTGTTATGAAAGACATGCTTTTAAAAAATAGAGTGATGGATAATATTGAAATCAATGATTACCAAGCGGCAATTGAGATTTTAAAACAAATAGTTTCGTTTATTTCGACAAAGTGCGTAAAGAAAAACAAGAAACACAACTATGACCTTGCAGCAGTTGATTATCCAGTCGAGGCACTCAGGCATTATAGAAAAACAATCGATCTTGTGCTTTCGGAAAACGCTAATAGTACTAAAGAGTTAATGGCTCTTTGCCAGTCTATCTCTATTGCACTACAGAAAGAATTGGAGAAGGAATCTATTGGTGCGCACGAACGGGCCAGAATTGAAAATAGGATGATGCAAGTCCTTATTTGTGCAGAAAAGAACATAAGAAGAAGTAACAAAGAGAGGTTAGTAATAGGCTTATTCGCGGGAGGCCTTGTGGATCTGATTTCGGTAGCTATCGTAGCGCCTTTGACAGCAAATGTAATGCGTTCTTCGGCAATGATGCCGGTTTAGAAAAAATAAGCAAAAAACAGAGGTGGGAAAAAGAGACGGGCAAAAGAAAACAGTGACAATTATCAATACCTGGAATGGTTCTTTTGCCAACAGTGAATATTTCTCAAGATTATTAGTGATGGATAAGAATATCTTCAGATGTATTTGGAAGGGGTCTGTTATGGGAAAACACTCAGAAGATAAGTATAGTCATAATAAAAAAAGAGAAAAAGGCCATAATGAGGCGGGAAACATTTCAGTGTTGGACCTTAGTATTGGTGACGATCAATTTCAGTTTGATACTAATATTTACGATGCAGTTACAAAGACTGAGAATGAATTACACTCAATTGAAGAGAAAATACATGAAACTGAAGAAAGCATAAAAAAGCTGACGCCAGCCTGCGATAAAACCGATTATATTCTGGCTGCGACATGTGGTGCCCTCTGCGGCGTGATAGATGTGTTCTATGTAGGAAAGCCTGGAAAATCACCTCTGGGAGATATAACCGATGAGTGGTTTAAGAAATGTACCAGGAATTTCGCAAAATTAAATGGCTGGGACGGGAAAAAGAATCCATCAACAGAATCTGCAATAAGATTCCTAGAGAAGAAATTTGAAGTTCCATACGATCAGCGGGGAGCCGGAGACGCAGGATCTATTATTTTTGACTTAAACCCCGGAAATCACCATTTTAAGTCTCTCGCACATAATCCTACTTTGTTGGGGCTGTTCTTCTCAATTCTTGATCAGTTTAATAATACGTCGCATTTTGTTGCGGGAGGGGAATTAATAGAGCTTCAAAAAGCGGATGATAAATTAGAATTAAAAGGTAAAACCATTCCAGGAAAGCTTTTCTGCGGTTTCGTTAACTGGTTCGGACATCTGATTTCGGATATGTCTGGTGCATCTGGAAGCTCAGGCCGGGGAATGGGAATACCGTCTCCGTTCATGAGCTGGGTAAATGACCTTATAGTCATAAAAAGAAAACTGAAGATTCCTACATCGGAATTTGATCAATACCTGAATGAGCTTGCGGTTCAGATCTATAAAGAAGGGTATGACATAAGGTTTACAGCAACCCAGATTATACCGGTATTCATCAATGAACTGCTGGTTCGAACCACTTATGCAGTTCGCCGCTTAATACACTATTTTGCACATGTAAGGCAGGAAGACCCATCCTGTTCCATGCTCTGGAAAACATGTGAGCCATTTTCCAATGCTACAGTTAAGAGGATGCTGACAGTTGCACATGGTACATTTTGCTTAGTTGATGCAGGAGATGCTGTGGCACAAGGATTCGTAAAAGGAGCAGGCGGTTTTAATGTCAAAGAATGTATCATGAGAATCAATATAGTAGGTGTAGGCAGGTTCACCATTTCTTTGTATGGCGAGGTAAACCGTGGGGTAAAGCGATATTCATTACAGGGTGAGGTGCATTTTCTTAAAAGAAAGAAAAGTGTTTTGGAGTATTATCTTGACGGGTTAAGTGTCCTGGCTGAAATATATGATGACCAGGAAATCTTCATTTTTATTGATGATTTGAAAAACAGCCAACTCTATCAGCAGGCCTTTGATAAATCTATAATTCTGGCTGAAAAAAGAAATGTTCCGAAAGATAAGATTTTAAGAACTAAAGAGGATATTGATTCATATTTTAGGGGAGGATCACAATAATTATGGCAAAAAATAAATCTAAGCTTCAGTTAGCACAGGAAAAAAATAAAGAAGCAATAAAAGAAACGAATAAGCAGATTGAGAGACTTGGCGAGCATGCGGGTGATTTATACAGAGAGTTAAATGATATACAAGCTATCTTTGATAAGATTAGAAATGTTCCTCATGAGGAAACGATAAAATATGAAGACATAAAAAAAGTCCAGTCAGAATGGAAACATCAAGCCGACCTAATTGAACAAGAGTATAACATTGCTGCTAAAAAAGGAGCACAGGCTGGTGCTGCAGGAGTCGGGGCTGGTATTGCTGTAGCCGCTATGGGACCGACAGTTGCCATGGGTATTGCAACTACATTTGGAGTAGCTTCAACGGGAACTGCTATCGCTACATTAAGTGGAGCAGCAGCAACAAACGCTGCTTTGGCATGGCTCGGTGGAGGTGCACTTGCGGCAGGAGGTGGTGGAATGGCCGCGGGAGAAGCTTTCCTTGGGTTAGCGGGACCTGTTGGATGGGCAATTGCCGGAGCGGCACTTGTTGCCAGCGGAGTATTTATCTTTAAATCCAGAGGGAATCAGAAACGATTAGAAGATATCTTTACGCTTATTAGTGAGCGGGATACAAAATCATACTCTTTAGCGATCGTTGAATTAAACGAACGTATAAACAGGATACGTAAGGAGCGCATGCTGCTGTCAAGAGCAATTGGGAGAATTGAAACTTACGGTACGGATTACAGCAAAATGTCAGAAGAAGAGCAGTTTGAGCTGGGAACTTTTGTGAACATGATGCTGTCAGCTACGCAGTTGCTGGTAAATCCCATCATGGGACTTCAGCCCAATTTTTCGGAAGATAATTATTATGAGTATCTGACGTGGAGAGATAAAAAAGCTGAACCCGGCTTTGCCAACAAGTATAAAAAGCAGATTATCTTTTTTGCCAATCTGCTATATAAAATTGGACTTGATGATATAGACAAGAAATTGATTATGAAATCGTTCAGTAATAACGAAAAATTGCTTGAGGCGCTTGATATGAAAAAGAAGGAGTGGGATGATAAAATTTTTGATGCTGCAATTGAGGCATTAGTTTGTAAGTGTAAATATGATAATGTGAGGAAACAGCAGCATCAAAAAATAGTAAACATATTAGCTTCTGCTTCAAACAAGAATTGAAACAACGGTAGATAGAGAATCTCTATTTATGCAGGAAATACTGACAGGAATATCCTGACTTTATAATACACGTAAAAAAACAAAAAAAGAAATGCACAGGAAATACAATGTACTAACTGATTGGTGTTTCCTGTGCTTTTTTTGCTTAGATGAGATATCAAAAGACGGTTTATCTGTGAAAAATCCCCACTTAATTTTGTCGTGATGTGTATTTTTCTGCACACTGGAAAATTTAAAATTCTATTATCGGGGGAAACTGACTATTAATTGATTCATGCTATGACTCAGCTT
>CADBOX010000510.1 GCA_902796415.1 uncultured Lachnospiraceae bacterium | reverse complement strand
TTTGCGGTTTTACAGAAAAGCATTAGACGAAATTATTGAGTATAATAAGAAGGGCGTGCAAATTAGAGAAGAACATGCAGCTATTTTCCTGCGAAAGATCAGAGGAGAAGGCATCAACTATATGGAACTTCGTTCTCCATGTGGGGGTGGAATTGGCCAGGTTGCATACTATTCTGATGGTCGTATTTTTACATGCGATGAAGGAAGAATGCTTGACGAGATGGGCAATGATGCTTTCTGCATCGGTAATGTAAATGGGAGCACTTATAAAGATCTTATGAAGAATCCTTCTTGCAGAACAGTATGCGCAGCGAGTATTCTGGAATCTATTCCTTCCTGCTGTGATTGTGTCTATCAGCCATTTTGCGGCGTATGTCCGGTAGTCAACTATGCACTGAGCGGAGACATAATTGAGAAAGAGCCGCGGTCCTACAGATGCAGGATATATAGTGGAATGCTGGATTATATATTCCACTTGCTTAATTAAAGCGACAAGGAAGTCATAGATATTCTGGATAGTTGGAGATAATGATATGCAAATGAAGGGAAGTAAAGGTATATATGAAGGAAGAGGATCTATGATATCTAATACTGTTCCTATTAATTCAGAATCAATAGATGCTGAAAAAGAATATAAAAAGGCAAATAAAAAAAGAATAGGGCAGGCATTACTGGGAATCGCAGTTATTGTCATATTGGAGCTTGGAGCCGCTGGAGTCCTGATGCGACAAATCCTGGATGGGGATTATCTGAAGAGATTTAACCGGGAAATACAGATCCAAAAAACAGGTGAGATTGAATTTGTAGCAGGAGACTATTCCGGCGATACTGACTTGGGCATCATAAGAGGAGTCGGAGAATTCGATTTCGATACAGGGACGACTTACTCCGGCGAATGGGATGAGAATCAGTTCGAAGGAAACGGAACACTATCAATCCCGGCTGAAGGACAGTATGTAGGAGAATTCTCAAATTCAAAAAAGAATGGACAGGGCACATTTACCTGGGCAGATGGTTCCGTCTATGAGGGTGAATGGAAAAATGACAAGATTCACGGAAATGGTACCTATATCGGCTCTGACGGAGTGACATATCAAGGAACATTTGTGGAAAACACCTTTGATACAGGTTCCTGTGATTTCAAAAATGACACTGGATCGTACCATTTGGAATATACTTCCGGTAATATCGATACTGCAGAGATTACATTCAGTGATGGAACTCTATATAAAGGTCAATGCACTGAAGAAAACATAGCTGGTACTGGCTCTTTGGAATTTCCTGGTGGAGACCTATATACAGGATCATTCAAAGAGGGTGTGCGGAGTGGCAAAGGGCAGTACAAATGGCACTCCGGGGATGTTTACGATGGAGAGTGGTCAGACGATAAAATGTCTGGAACAGGGAATTATACATTCCATAACGGAAACGTCTTAGCCGGAACATTTTCTGACAATTCTTTTATCAGTGGCTCATACCATGTAAAGAATGATTTCGGAGAATATAATTTTACGATTGTCGACAGAGTCCCGACCAGCGTTTCCATTGAACTTGAAAGCGGGACAAAGTATGAAGGCGAAATGGATGGAGAAGGTCTGAATGGTAAGGCATTAATCAGTTATGGTAACGGCGATAAATATGACGGTGAAGTCAAAGAAGGTGAGAAATCCGGAAGTGGAACATATACGTGGTCAAATGGCGCTGAGTACGAAGGTGAATGGAAAAATGATAAAATGAGCGGAAAGGGCACCTATATGTATCCGGAAAGCGAGAGCGGCTATGCTCTTGAAGGGCACTTCTCTGAAGGACTTCCGGATGGAGACTGCACTTATTACGTAACGAAGACAGAAGAGTATGAAACATCCTGGTCAGATGGTGAATGTATAAAGGTGACAGAGTAATGGATGAATTATTTCCTAAGATTCAGAAGAGTATAGAGACACTTATAGAGGACGAAGAGGGTAATATTCCCGGAAACCGTTTATTAATGCTTGGAACGATGGTAATTATCCTGGGAAGTTTGTTTTCTACAGAGGCATTTGCAGAGCATAGATCACATAGTTCACATAGATCACATCAGTCCCACTCATCCGGTTCAGGGGGCGGTCATTATAGTCATGTCAGCCACCAAAGTCATGAAAGTCATTCCAGTTCGACTGATTGGCACAGTAACCACAGCAATCATGCCGGCCATATAAGCCATACTTCGCATTCTAATACAGGTGCGCATTCAAATTCGAGATATAGTTCTGAGGGAGATGTTACATACGGACCATCTGCTGCTGCAATAGATGGTATTACAGCTCCTCCAGTTCCAATGTCAGAGGCATTATTTAGACTACCTGAAATCAATCAGAACATACAGGTACCAAAGGGGACTCCAGGCGCAGCAATCATTCCCAACTTGGCAGTACCCGTAGCTACACCAGCAACTAAGATTGATTCTGGAAACATGAAAATACCGCCTGAAACAGAGGTTATTGAGTAGGAGATTTCTAATAATGGGGATGTTTGATTTTCTGCCTTTCTTTTGGGAAAAGGGTGTGAAAGATTCTTTGGAGGAGATAGTTGATTCTCCGATAGAGACATATATAGATGGAGCGGAGAGAGCAGCTGATATTATCTCAGAAGGCATAGATCGAGGAGATATTTCAGGAATATCATATGAGCTTGGGTTGTTAAATAGTGCTCTGGGTGGCAGAGAACAGTTCGTTTTTTTATTTTATGTTAATTTTGGGACAAAAGTAACAATTATTATATCTGCACTATTATCTCTCGGCTTTTTGTTTTTTTTGCGCATTTTTTTATGGATGTCGAAGTATTCGGAAGAACTGAATGTGAATGGTGCCACTGGATTGACAGTCTGTGTGGCAGTTATTGTAATTAATATTCTGCTTATCCTCAGAGCTCTCTCCGAAAGCCGCTTCTTGAAACGTTACAAGAAATACTATAAGGTTCTGAAATATAAGAAAACAGAGTTGATAGACGACCTGGCTGAAAATGTTTCTCTAAGCCATAAGGTAGTATGCGGTGATTTAAAAAAGGCCATCAAGTATAATCTAATTCCTCATGGCCATTTTGTAAAAGACAATTCTGTTTTTATGGTTTCAAATGCAACATATGATGAGTATATGAGCCAAAAAGCAGAGTATGACAAATATTACGACAAACTGCTTGAGGACAGAAAGCGAATGGACGAACGGACGCCAGAGATTGAAGAACTGATGAAGCGGGGAAAGGAATATATTGCATCTATTCACGATATTAACGATATCATAAAAGACCAGGATATTTCAGATAAGCTGGATCGTATGGAGGATGTTGTAGCAGCTATCTTCCAGGAAGTTGACATTGATCCATCACAGGCTCGGAACTTGGGGATGTTTATGGATTACTATCTTCCGACCACGAAAAAGCTTTTGGAAACTTATGTTGACATGGACATAAAAAAGGTGAAAGGGGAAAACATAAGAAAGACCCAGGCAGAAATTGTAGATGCATTGGATAACATTAATGAATCCTTCGAAACCCTTTTGGAGAGATTCTATGATGAAAAAGAAATGGATATTTCAAGCGACATTGCTGCGATGGGTGCGATGATGAAACAAGAAGGATTATAAAGATGACGTGGAATTCAGAGAACGTTTGCATTTTGGCTATTTGTCTATTGAAAAAACATGAAAAGTCAATTCTATTATCAACTATGCCATAGCTATTATATCTGGCGGAGAAAGAATACTTCTGTTATTGTTTGGTTGGAACAAATTGTGCCAGATACTTATGAGTATTACGATTCAAATAACATAAGGATCTGGTAGATGCCAAATCCTTCTGTTTATGTTTTCTTTTACACTGTTGCTTGCTTTTCTAGGTCTTTTGCTTCCTTTTGAGCTGATTGTG
>CADBOX010000509.1 GCA_902796415.1 uncultured Lachnospiraceae bacterium | reverse complement strand
TTTTCCAGATTTCCTGGAAACATAGAGGAGATTCATCATATTTCAGCTTAAAATGAATCATATATATATCTTGAATATATCCGGATAACTTGAATATATCTGGATAACCGGAATATTTCCTGGAAATTTGTCAGAGAGGGGGCTTGAATCATGTATTTCATAACTCAGAAAGAGGACAAAATGAATATGAGTATGTTGCGGTCTGTGGAGGAGATACATTATCGGACCCCAATTTTAGAGATAGACAAAGATATGTTTGAGCCATCCATCCTGCAGATTTCTATGATGGAAGCGGAGTATCTCAACCAAGACCAGATGAATACCCTTGTATTTATCGATTTTGTTAAGAAAGACGAGATGTCTTATCTTATTATCTATCTCTGGATTCCGGGACTGAAAGAGAGATACAGACAACTGATCTGTTCTCCCGGATATCGTTTAAGTGAGAAAGAGGAAGAACTGCTGATGAGTGTATGTCTGGATAAGAATACGGTCATAAGCAGCGAAATGATGTTCAATGTAATCTGGGCATATGATAAGACCCTCATCTGTACCAATATCGAATTATATAGCAAAGATCCCCTTTTATCGGTTCTGCACATGTATTTCTGTATGTTTCATGGTATCAGGGAATTATTGTTTAAGGCGCAGCTTCCCTATCTGGCGGGTCAGATTCATAGGGCAGATTCACTGAATCTGTCTCCGGTCATGACAAAAGGTGGGCCGGTGGACCTGTTCGAGCAGGGCGTAACGATGAAAATGCTCCGCCTTCTAAATTCAAATTGGGGTGTTCAGGAACTGATGACGGAGGAGACACGCCACCTGGCTGTACAGACATACATGAATTTTCACAAGGTGCTTGGAGGGTATGATCATATCAGCCATGGACAGTGGCGATACCTGAAGGACTGTGTGATCGATAAAGAAGTATTCCGATTCAATCTGAAGAAGTTCCGCTTCTTTGGCCAGGATACTACAGACAACCTTTTTCAAAGCTACCTCATCTTTCTGGCAAAGGAGAGAATCATCAATAGACATGTGGAATGGCACAGAGACCCATCTGATCAGAAAGAACTCCAGAAGTGTACCATGGAAGCAGATCTGCTTTTATCCTATATCGGGAACAAAAAAGAATACGATTCTATGATTCGGAGGCAGAACTCCAGACTGGCCTACCTCGATTATTCAGATTGCAGATTTGTTGTTACCCATCCCTCCACCGTGATGGACATCTTCGATGAGAGCGTAGCACAGCATAACTGTCTGATGACCGCGTTTCAAGATGTCTGCAGAGGGGATCTCGACGTGGGGTTTATGAGAAGAAAGAATAATCCTGAGAAATCCTTCATTACTTTTCAGGTAAATGAATGTAAAAAGGTAGTTCAGATTTACGGGAAATATAATCGGATGATCAATCCTTATTCAAATGAGATGAGATGGTTTCGGAATGTCTATATGAAAGAGAAAGGGTTCAAACTATCGGAATCTCCGGAACTTGAGGATGTACCATTCAGGTGATGATATTCCTTAAAATATATGATGAGGAGATGATAGTATGAAAATAACAAAAGGTACCGTATTTACCGTAACCGATCAGGAGAAGTATTTGATTCTGGAAAATACTAATTATATGAACACAGAGTATTATCTCGGTATTCGCCTGAATAGCCTTGGGAATCCCATGTGGGATTCCCAGGAGATTCTTTATGTGGAAAATGAATTAGAGCTAGATCCCGAACTGGAGATCTATCTGGAAATAGGGGAACAAAAGGTATGCTTTGTTGATAAAAACAGCGTAAAGGAAGAAATACTTCTGATGCTGTTTAAAGAGCAGATGAATATGGAAGGCAGAAAGCATTGGGAAGATCAATAATAGATAGAATCCACCCCAAGGTATTTGCTGATCTCCCGATAATACCTGTTGGCAGCTGATTCTGCATGCTGCCTGGCGTCTTCTTCGCACACTTGCAGATAATATCCCAGGATGTCATCCTCGGAATCTTTATAGTGATCGAATTCCTCTTTGTACTGGGCTGCCTCTCTGTAAATCCCAAGGCATTTCAAGTCATCATCAGCCTGTTCGTAAGCCTCTACCAGACGGTGCTCCAGAGCGTGGTAGGATTCGTGGCAGACTGTGTCAACCAATTCATAGGGATTTCCATAAAGAAGATTATCCAGATTGATGATGATAAGGTGTTCACTATCCATGTAATAACCTAATTGGTCTGCATCAAGGGTCTCTGTTTTAACGTTTAATTCATGAGGGAGCCTCAGGGAGGAACACTCCATATTAGCGATGGTCTGTAAAACCCCCAGCCTTTTTCCCTGAGGAAGGGACTCCCATTTATCTTTCTGGAGCAGCTCCAGCTGTTTTATATTATCGTGTACGGTTTCTTCGTACACGGTTGCTTTCGAGGCCTTGACAGAAGACCTCACCAGTGTCCCGGACAGGGAATTAACGGCAATCACAGTCGAGAGAACTATAAGGCCTATGCATATGAGGACTCTTGCAGCTTCAATTGACCTCATGAATCTGCGCTTTATAATGTTTTTTGCTCTTTTCTTGTCTTTGATTTTGCGAAGCAGAACAAGAGCTGCATATAGCAGGGCCAGGGCACATACTATGGAGAGAACGATCATAATGAGTGTTCTTTTAATCGGATAGTAAATCAATACAGTATAGATGCCAAAGCCTGTTACAAGATTAATAAAAGTAGCCAGGCTGTTCCGATTGTATCTGTAGTTTATTAAAAAGCCCATAAGGGAGCTGAGCAGAACGATGCTCCACATGATCATTTTTGACTCAGATAAGGTCAGGTTTCCCAGAGTCCGGAAGAGCAGGGGACGATACCAGATCCAGCCAATGACCCCCCACCAGATATGATCCAATGCAAAACCAACCTTGCTCAGATTATTTCTTTTCTTCATAACAGACCCCTCCATCCTCATCCATTTTATTTGATTGGGTTTTCTTTGTAAACGATTTTATCATCTGATTCCACTTATCCAGGATGTGTTTCCGATGAGAAAACGGACACGCCGGGGTTTTGACAGATGGGATGGAGAACTGAGAAAATCGTCGGAAACTCAGAAGGAATTGTCCGATTAATTTGATATTATAGTCTTGAAAAAAGAGATTAATGTGTTATAATTTCATTTGCTGAACATTTAATTCAATAATCTCACTGTTACGTACCACGTAACATCTAATATTCACAGTAATCTAACCTGGGTAGGATGATGCCCCCTGACCCTTATGTTCCTATTAGTTTTTCACTTTTATATACATACCATTATCGTTTAGTAGATTCACCTTAATACAATTATGTAAATTATGTTAATTATGTAAATGAAACATTTCTCTTTTGT
>CADBOX010000508.1 GCA_902796415.1 uncultured Lachnospiraceae bacterium | reverse complement strand
GCAAGCACGCCGATATGCTCTGTGATCTCAAACTCAAAATCTTTTGCCATATTCGAATTCCTCTTTGCTTTCTTTACTCGTTCAGTATCTGCCATCATCGCCAGCAGCAGTTTTCCTGTCATCAGCGCATCTTCGTCTGCCCTATGGAGCTCTCCGTGCTCAAGGCCGTAAAACTCGCACAGCGTGCCCAGGCTGTGGCTCTTCACTTCAAAACGTGAGCTGTAATCATTCTTCCACTTCCCGCTCGCCCGGTCATAGACTTTATCCGGGCCCTTTATGATCTTGCGGGCCAGCTCAGCGGTATCTATATATATACGGCCACTGTCAGGCAAAACGCTTCCCGCGCTCCGGATGAACTGAAGGTCAAAATCGATGTTGTGCCCCACCAGTGGGTCGCTTCCTACAAACTCTTCGAATGCCGGCAAAACCTCAGATATCTCAGGCGCGCCGGCTACCATGTCATCGGAGATGTGGTTGATCTGCGTGACCATCTCAGGTATATGCCTTCCCGGATCCACCATCGAATGGAAAGTCTCCATCGCTTCACCATCACAAAACCTGACAGCGCCTATCTCAATGATCTTGTCGCGCCAAGGATACAGGCCAGTCGTCTCAGTATCGAAAACAACAAAAGTGCTGCATTTTAGTGAGTCATTTATATTCGCCGTCTCAACAATTCTGTTCATTTTATCCCGATTCGCCCTGCAATAACACGCAGTACCTTTAAAATTGTCCTTACGAAATTGCTAATCATAGTTATTTGTCGCCATTGACGGATAAAGTGTTATGGTTTTAGAGTCCTGTCAGAATGATCCGGCTTGAGTCAGATACTCTTTCGGAACTCTTTTCGTAAGCCACACACCGTTTACTGAGCGGAAGAAGCGGTATCCATCTGCATGCATCGCAGCTGCATCTATAGCATAGATCACCGGCTTGCCATGTCTTTGACCTACTTTCCTTGCTGTCTCGCGATCACCTGAAAGATGCACATATAATCTGGATTTAGGTATAAGTCCCTGAGCATCAATCGATTCCTTATACTTGAGCCCGGTTCCGTGAAAAAGAATATCCGGAGGTTTTACTTCGGGCAGCTCAACATCGACCGTGATCGAATGCCCCTGATTCGCTCTGATAAGAGTTTTATCCTCGTTGAAAGAGTATCTCTGCTTCTCATCCTGTTCGACGATCCTCTCAAGAGTCTTCATGTCCAGAGGATGTGTTTTGCCTACCCCGGCAATCAGGTCTTCGACAACCGCCCAGCCATGCTCATCAAGAGTGATCCCAATGACTTCGGGCCTGTGTCTTAATATGAGGCTGATATACTTGCTAGTGCTCTTATCACTCATTCATAGTCTCCGGATTCAATCGTTATACTTTCATAATCAATACGTTAAGCCATTTGAATGTATCTCGTGTTAATTTATCTTCTGTGTACCAGAGTTCTTTCAGGCTTAGTTCCTGGTGCCTGGTAAGCAATTCATGTATATCACTTTCCTCAAAGTCCCTGAGATATCTGCCATAACGATCGGTTCCTGTTTCAATGCCGGATTTTACTGACATGAATAGAATTCCGTTTGGCATAAGGTTGTATTTCAGATTGGAAAAGAATTGTTCTACATCTTCTTCGTCTAGATGCATAACTGAGGCACAACACCATATACCATCAACGGGTTCCTCTGCAAACCACTCCTCAATAGTTCCCAGTTCAATAGGAATCTGCAGTCTTTTGCATGCTATACTGACCAGCTTTTCGGAAGCATCAACCCCATATGCATCATAACCATGATCCCTGAACCATTTCACATCACGCCCGCTGCCACATCCCAGATCCATTATACTTCCGCCAGCAGGTATATATCTCAGGAATCTATCATATAGTTCTTCAAGGTTGACCTGTGAAGTGCTTTCAAAATATTCGCTGGCATTCCTGTTGTAGTATTCTATCGTGTTGTTCATTTTCACTATCTATAGCCCCAGATCTCGTATCCTTGTCTCTTGGCTGAGTCGTATACCGGTCTCATATTCTTGCACAATATATTGCAAAATGTTTCTTTGCTGTTACCCGGTATATACAGCTCCCTTCCTGCCCAGATGGAATGCAAATTATCTCTATAACATCCCTCGAACAACTTTCTCAGGCCGCCTTTCTCATTGATCTGTTCATACATTACAAATTGATTATCTGCAAATCTATAGAAGAAAGGTTCCCATTCCGGAAGTTTGTTGCTTTTCAATGAATTCAAGCCAGATTGCATTGGCATCAGGTTCCACAACTCGTCGTTCATGACAAATGACCACGGTACAAAATGATCAACATCATAGGCATTGTGATTGAGTTCCTCTCCGCTGAAAATATCCTTTATAGAGACCTCTGTCATAATGGCTTCCCACAGTTTTCTCACCTTGGAAAGCCTCCTCATTTTATCATCCATAGGCGCCAGCTTATATACTAAGCCCGGCACTTCGGGGTTGTTATTCTGCAGCCACTTAACTTTCTCATACTGGATCCAGCCAAGAATAGATACTGTATTATCCTGTATCATCTCAATCCAGAGAGGATCAAAATATATCTCTTTATTGAGTTTGCTACTCCCTCCAAGAGTATATGGTAACCTCGTCACTTCTTTATTGACTCTGTC
>CADBOX010000507.1 GCA_902796415.1 uncultured Lachnospiraceae bacterium | reverse complement strand
GACAATCCCTTCAGGAGATAGTTTCCTATGGTATAGCCGAACCCCGCCTTGAGGTATTTATTCTTCATTTCTTGTCAATCACGCTTTCTGCTGTATGGC
Source organism: uncultured Lachnospiraceae bacterium (assembly GCA_902796415.1). Classification (GTDB taxonomy): domain Bacteria; phylum Bacillota; class Clostridia; order Lachnospirales; family Lachnospiraceae; genus Anaerobutyricum. The sequence continues at coordinate 3,415 of CADBOX010000507.1, read as the reverse complement.
GCGAAGCTTGCTGTCGTCCCCCCAGATTGCCTTGGAATCATAGGGGCGGTCCGGGAACTCCCCGTATTTTAACCGGATGGAGAACCCGTTCTCCTTGATAAAGCGCTCCACGCGGTCCGCCAGTTTTTCCGGGCGGCCGGAGCAGATATTGATGATCCCGCCGATCTCCTCCTGCTCTACCGTGTCCGCCACAGCCCGGCAGAAGTCCTCATAGTCCAGGAAGTCGAACTGGTTGAGTCCCATGGTGAAGGGGAAGGTGTCTTTCCCCTCCTGGGCTGCCGCCACGATCTTGGAGAAGATGGAGCTTCCGTCCCGGGTGTTGCCCACGATGTAGAAGCCCCGGAGCCACTGGAGGAAACAACCGGAGGATTTACATTTGAGGGTCAGGATCTGCCGCAGGGCATTCTTGCTGGCCCCATAGAGACTCTGGGGATTGCAGGGGGTAGATTCGTTGATGCTTCCCTCATAGAAGCCGACCTCATGCATACTCCCCATAGCTGCCAGGTGTTTCAGTCCTCCGTCGATCATCTTACATAAGAATTCATAATGCAGGGGGAGGTCCTGGATGTGGGTGTCCGCATTATGGACGAAGCCATTCCGCCAGGCCATGTGAAGCAGAACATCCGGCTCCCCGAAGTAGTGATAGGGATCCTCGATCCCGAAGAGGTCTGCACAGATAATCTGAGCCCTTGGGTCGATCAGATTATCTTTTATATCAGTTGCCACAACCTGGATACCGTCATCCAAGAGTTTCTTCACCACTCCCTTTCCCAGGTATCCATTTGCGCCGGTTACCAGCACTTTCATATCGTATTCCTTCTTTCTATCCTTCCAGAGCCCACCGGCTCTCAGTAGAAACCGACCTCTCATCCACCGATGACAGACCGGCACATATTGCATAATATAACAACCCGATGGCATTGTTCATAAACGGGTTGGTAAATGATACCAGACAAAACATGATAAGCCCCATGGCAAAGGCATAATAAACCTGATTCCCGGATATTTTGTAATTCTTCAGCAGATCATACAGAGTCACTCCCATATGGGCCAGAAAGAGGAACAGTCCCACCACTCCCGTATCAAGGAAGAGCTGTCCCCACATAACTTCGAAAGAGTAGGCAATCTTGGATACATAGCCGTAATCCGTGAAGATATTGTAGCCGAAACCATTTCCGAAGATTGGGTGCTTCAGGCCATTGGAAAGGATACTGTAGAACTGCAACTCTTTATAGCTGAAATTATAGTCTCCGGAAAACCGTTCCACAAAAACATCTATGATTCCCGCCTGATATGCCACCACCAGCCCCAGGATAACCAGAGCAAAAATAATACTTAGAAAGGTGACAAACCGTTTTTTCCCAATGATGTGAAACAGTTCCACCAATAACAACATGGCGGTAAAGACATAGAAGGCTGTGGTGAAAGTCATAAGGATTGCTACCGTGTACAATCCGGTTAATACCAGTCTGCTGAACTTACGTTCCTGGGCGAACTCCATCACAGACAGGAACAGGGCACAGCAGATGAAGATGGATCCCTTGAGAAATACTCTGGGGACCGGACCTACAAAAGCAAGAGCTCCGTACTGAAAGCGGTTGAAGATCCCCTGAACCAGAGGATAGGAGGCCATACCGAAGACCAGACAGTAACCCCATATCAAGATGGTGACGATACTTAAGATAGCCGTGCAGACATAGAGTACTCTTCTGGTGGTATGGACCAGATCTCTGTTCTCACGAAAGAGATAGAGGAAAACCGGGCAGACGATGATTACGATATAACCAAGGAAAGTATCCGCAGCATCCCTGATATCGTTGTGAAGTACACTGTAGCACATGAGACCAAAAAAGTATACCATCATACAAAACAGTATAAGATTACTCAGATTAGCGATGATCTTTCCCCTAAGAAGAAGGACAAGATCCATACCCACCATCAATGCCAGAAAAATGATGCGCAGGCTCATAGGTCCCACTGCGAAGAGATGTCCGGAACCTCCCAGGATCAGTTCAGCCATGATTATAATGACAAACCATCGTTCCAGGGAATCCATATTGATCTTAATTGATGTCATAATCATTCCTCATTAACATAGGTATGTCAGTTCAAAACGATTCCCAGGATGTGGTCCTTGATATGATCCACGTGTTTCAGCAGAGTTTCAAACTCGGGAATCGTGCTTTTCTCTAATGTGATGCCGATCAGGGCATAGGTTGCTTCGGCAATCCTTGCGATGGCAGGGCTCTGATTGATGCTGCAGGCATTGATCAGGATATAATCATAGTCCCTGCACTGATCTAAGAAATTGGCCTGGAAGCCTTTGGCATCCACGCTTTGGAATTCCTGCTTACCCAGAGGGATAAAATCAAAGGAACTTTCTTCTTTGGCTCCGGATCCTGTCACGGATTTCGGGGATTCGCTTCCCGCCAGAATCTCTGCCATACCTTTTGCATCTGTCATGCCCATACGTCCGGTGAGAGTTGAAGTCTTAGAGTTCAGGTCTGCCACCAGCACTTTGTTACCGGACCTTACCAGGGACCTGCCCAGGCGGTAGGTCAATTCCGAGACATCGTCGTCCACGCCGGTAAGCAGGAGACATGGATTCTCTACGTCTTTTAGTTTCCACTCCACGACATTATCCAGGAAGCCGATCTTATCCTCAATCTGTTTTTCTCCTTTGCCCTTACGGATTCCGGAGAAATCTGCGATCACCGGGATGTCTGTGCAGGTCTCCACATCCGCCACTGTTTTCACCTTGGAGGACAGAAGACTCTTTACGATGATGATCAATGCGGATAAGAAGAAGCCCAGAATGGCTCCCAGAATACCTGCTTTCATTCCCAGACTGGTGTCCACGCCATCCTTTACAGGCTGACCGATGACTTTTATGGAGTACTCTTCCGAGATGTTGGTGAAAACATCCTGCATCTTCTGAGCATACCAGTTGGCCAGAGTGTAGGATAGCTCCGGATCTTCCTCCGTAATCTTCACGGTGAAGATGGATCCCCGCTCTTTCTTCTCTACCTTCAGGTTATTCTCGATGAAGGAGTCTGCGGAGAGATCAGGGATGTTGTTCTCACTGACCATCTCTTCCACCAGGCCCTTGCTCTTAGCTAATTCCACGCAGTTAAAGACCAAGGTATTCATCACTGAATCCCGGTCCATATAAATGGAGTTGGAGTTTCCTGTATTCTGTTCGTTGTTATGGATCAGAAAGCTGACGGAAGAAGTGTAGCCTTTCTGTAACAGACGGCCGGCTCCCATTCCGCAGATAATGGCCATCAAAACCGTAGCGACCACAATCCAAAGAAATCCCTTCTTCAGATCACGGGCTAATACTTTCAGATCAATCTCTCTTTCTCTCACGACGTTTCCTCCTTGCTTTATGAGATCTTCTTTGTTCTATATCATT
>CADBOX010000506.1 GCA_902796415.1 uncultured Lachnospiraceae bacterium | reverse complement strand
CCGGCTACGACGACAGCTATGAGGAAACCGGGGATGCACAAAGCGACTGGACGGAGGAGGATACGTCAGGCTACGAAGGCACGAATGATTCAGGAGAAGCGATCACACTGGAATACGGGGAAGAGGTTCCTGATTTTTCAATCCGGCTTACGGACGGAACCACAACCTCTCTGTATGAGCTGATGGAAGGCAAGAAAGCAGCCCTGGTCGTATTCTGGGCAACCTACTGCGGATATTGCAAGGCAGAGCTTCCCTATGTACAGCGCGCTTATGAGCAGTTCCCGGACGATGTCGCTGTCGTTGCTCTGACAACGTATGATAAGGATTCTGCAGAGGACATTTACGAAGTACAGCAGGAGCTGGGACTTGGATTCCCGATGGGATGGGATGATCATAACCTGTCGGAACAGGTGAGCGATGGAATTCCCGCTTTCTTTGTTGTGGACAGATTCGGAAACGTGGTCGTAAAGGACAGCGGCTACAGAGAGGATCCGGATATGTTTGTACGACTGTTCGGGGATCTGGTCTCAGACGATTATACAGAGACTGTAGTTATGGAGGATTTCTGACTCCCGGCAGTCTTCCGCTAAAGGAAGGATCTCTGCCATGTTATCCGTGGTATAAATGACTCCGATTGCGGAAGTGCGAAGCGCGGAACAATCCGTGAATCAACTTTTGACTCTCGAATCATAATTTATTCCACCTGTACGGTTGCCATCCGAAACCGATATCAGGATGCGATTTATCGCAATCATAATATCGGTTTTGGATGAGCAACCGTACAGGTGGAATTTATTCTGAGACAAACATACTATGATCGGAAAAAAGGCAAAACTATCACGATCCTGCTGATGATTGTATTGGGAATATGTATGCATTTTGTGCTGAGGGCGCTTGCGGTGGTTATGGCTGTTGGAATCATCTGGTTGACATACTATCCTGGAAAAGGATATGTATTCCTGGATAATGAGGGATTATCATAGCGGTAACTGCGGCCGCTGTTTTTGTATTCATAACCATTACCGGCCTTTATACAAAAGAGATGATCCGGGTAAGGCGTGGATGCCTCATGAATACTGTGTTTTTGTTTCCGGATCAGATTGGTGTGCCATGACGGCGGCATTGGTCACATGAGTTGGAGCAGAAATGCGCTTGACATTTCTGCGTGTATCCTTATCGATGTGAAGGGTATTATGAACAGATGGTTTTATGATTGCCAGAAGATGGTCGAGGCCAATACAACGCTGCAGGACAGAGAGACGATAGATCTTCTTGCCGCCAGTATTCTGGCATTAGCGATGTACAGAGGCTTTGATGTATTTGGCCAGATAGAGGTTAAAATAAAAAATATAATTATTATCAGTGATAATCGATCAGTATTGGATGTGCAGCATCAGGTCATTAACAACTATAAAGAGGATAAAGAATTACGAAATGCTAACGCATGTGTTACACGTAGATTCTCATTGAAGAATAATATCTGTAACGAGGTAAGATATCTGATAATTCCGAAGCTGAATATCAGAAGAGACCCTATTGGTACATTGGAAAAAACCACACATGAACTGATTCATCTGATCAGGTATAAAGATGCGAAAAAAGAAGGCAATCGACTTGTTTTTTCGGAAGGAATCTGTGTGAAATCAATCGATTTAAATACAAACATTACTTATCGCAGAGATTACACGTTAGAGGAGACCATAGTACAATACGGCGCCAAAAGAGCTACCGAGGCTTTGCTGGCGCGTTCTTCGGAGCTGTCTCAAAACTTACTGTTTAAAAGAGTTGACAAGAAAAAGTATAAGTATCGATCTGAGATATATGAGGCTCATGTTAAGTTTTTTGAAATTCTGATGGAGGACAGTACAGCAAAGAGAATTGTTGAGGAAACATATGAAACCGGTTCCGTTAAACCTCTATCGGTTTATTACAATGCCGTGATGGATGATAACGGTGCTTTTTTAAGGTTAAGTAATAATTTTAATAAAATGGATATCGCTATAGATGAAGACAATGTTGGAGACGCTAAGAAATATGCGGAACTGTTGAAGCAGGAATTATTAGCATTCAGTGACCGTAGAAGGAAAAATGATTAAAGAGAGAGTCGACCTCCAGCGCGGCAACCCTGCCGTTAAGTATGAAGACGGCCACGGAAGATAGGAATGATCTCTACCGGAAGAAAAACGATGGATTTTGATTTTGAGGATTTTTCAGAATTCTGATTTTCAGGCACATTTTATTCTGAATTTATGACTCCGGTGCAAAAAGCCTGACCCCACGGCAAGTCTGCCTGCCGGCAGGGGAAAGGCTTTATTGTACCACTGTAATCATTTATTTTTGAACAGTTCCTTACTTTTGACTGGGTTCTGAACAGGGGAAATCACAAAATGAATAAACTTTTCGAGAAATTTCAGCGTCATGTAGTAAACGCTCCCGAGAAGATTGCGCTCTCATCCATGGGAGATGGAAAGACTGTTACCTACCGGGAACTGGACCTGATTTCCGGAAAGGTATCCCGCTATCTGAAGGCACATGGGATAGGACGGGAAGATTTCGTGAACATCATACTTCCAAGGGGTGTGGAGCCCGTGATCGCCATGATCGGCGTGTGGAAGGCCGGGGCAGCTTTCGTCCTGCTGGAGCAGGACTATCCGGAAGAGCGCATTGCCTTGATCCGCAGGGACTGCGGATGCAGGCTGGTGCTTGATGACGAGGTCTGGGCGGAGATCCTTCAGTGTGAAGCTCTTGAGGGCTTTGCTGAGGTGGATGATCATGATGCAGCCTTTGCGGTCTACACCTCCGGAACCACAGGTACTCCAAAAGGCGTATTGCATGAGTACGGGAATCTGGATCTGATCGCACGCAGCTACTATGAAAACGGAAAGAGTCCGCTGACGGCGGATGATCATTTTGCCATGATCGCCCCTCTTAATTTCATAGTTTCGATCCTTTTCTATGTGGGCGTATTGGACGCAGGCGGCAGGATGAGCATCGTTCCATACAGCATTGTGAAAAATCCGCAGGCTGTTTTAAATGCCTTCGTGGAAAATAAAATAGATGTCCTTTTCTGCGCTCCGTCTGTCATACGTCATTTTCGGGATATACCCACTGTCAACAGGATTATTGTGGGCTCGGAACCGGCTAACGGAATCTGGTCCGATGATCCCGGACTTCAAATATTCAATTTTTACTCCATGAGCGAGGTCGCTTTCCTTGTGGCTGTCGGGCATCTGGATCAGCCCTGCGGGATACCGCCGGTAGGCAACCCCCTGACGAATATGAAAATCACGCTGCGGGACGCGGAAGGAAGGCCTGTCCCGCAGGGTGAGACGGGGGAACTCTGCGTTGAGAATCCCTATGTCCGCGGATACATCAACCGCCCGGAGGAAAACGCCAGGGCCTTTGTGAACGGGGAGTTCCATACCGGAGACCTGGCCCGGATGCTGCCGGACGGTCAGTATGTGGTCGTCGGGCGCATCGATGATATGATCAAAATCAGCGGCAACCGTGTGGAACCGGCGGAGATCGAGGCGGCAGTAAGTCGTGTGTCAGGCCTGAAGCAGGTAATAGCAGCCGGTTTCGGAAAAGGCGCGGATGCCTTTGTCTGCCTCTATTACGCGGATCCGGTGGAAGTCGATACGGAAGAACTCAGGAAGAAGCTTGAAAGTGTCCTGCCTT
>CADBOX010000505.1 GCA_902796415.1 uncultured Lachnospiraceae bacterium | reverse complement strand
GTCATAAACGTATTGAAAGGCAGCGATCATAAACCCAAAAGTTCCGCACGCAGGATCGTTGCACCGTTCACCCGGCTGCGGTTTGATCATACGTGTCATGACATCGATCAGTACTCTTGGTGTGAAATACTGACCAGCGCCGGACTTTTTCTCATTAGCATTCTTCTCCAGCAGCCCTTCATATAGATTTCCAAGGCCCTCCTCTTTTGCAGAGAACCAATCCAAGTCATCGATGTCCCTAATGATCTTCTCCAGGTTCTTCGGCTCATCAATATTCGTCATCGCACCCTGATAGATTTCAAGAACACGACCGGTACAGTAAGTACCGAAGAGACGCAGCAGATCCTTATAATATTTGTAAAGCTCCAGGCCAGACTTTCCCTTCAATATATCCCAGCTATAAGCCTTTATCATCTTCTTCTCGTTGTTCGCTGTGACCTCCTCCGGAGATAAAGTACTTTCATCATCGACAATCTCAACGCCAACTGAAAAACGGTCCTCTGTACCGGTCTCTTTTGACATTTTCAGGAACAGTATGTAAGTTAACTCAGTGACGTACTGATGGTAAGTAATCCCGTCGTCTCTTAGTACGTTACAAAGATTCCACAGTTTTCCTACGATTTCCTGAGTCGTCATGCTACATGTCCTCCATCATCATACAGATACTCGTTCAATTCCATGATCACTTCTTTCAGATTGCCCTGGAACGCTTTATTGATCCTGTCAAAGCCACCTGCATTCCTAAACCTCATGTCCTCATTGAAAACGTCCACGTTCAGAACCGATTCCTCGATCAGGTATTTTTCAATCCTGGACAGCCAGCTCTTCTCCTGTTGTGTAAAGCTATGCGCCCTTCTCAGCTTATCAACGGCTCTCTTTATTCTCTCTTCATGGCTTATAAGCTCTGAACCAATCCCATATCGCCTGATTAAACTGATAATGTCTGCAGTCATCTCCTCATTCGTAAGTTCAGATATGGCAGTATTCAATTGCTGCAGCGTATATCCCTCGCGATCAAGGCGAAGCCTCAGCTTTTTCAAGCTCTCCCTGGTCAATTCCTTTGGCCGCGTACACACAATATTGAGTGAAGCGATTTCATTGACATTATCGCGGATAAATGCTGCAAATGAATCCAGATAATCCTCCGGCTTCTGACCACTTCCATAACCTCGCGTGTGTTCAATCACTTCATCCTTCTCATCTGAGATCACCACATATCGGTCCTGTTGCAATTTCTTCTCCTGCAAGAGACGGAACGCCTCTTCATAAGTAAGCAGCCTCTGCCTTGCGGTTTCCGGATCTGCATGCTCAACTTCCATGATCACCTCATCCGGATTCTTGCCTCCAGTAAGATCGGTAAACTGTTCCAGAGTCTCATCATCCAGTTTTTTCTTCTTCCGCTGCAATTTTGCCACGATCTGGTCAATCTGCCACTTTACTTTTTCCTCTTCCTCTATTACAGCAAGCCCATCAAGAAGCTGAGTAAATGTAGCACCCGGATCAGTTACTACTGGCTTCATGGTACTGAAATCCTTCAGGTCCTCATATATACGCACCGGGTCAAAAATCTCAAAATGTGTCTTATGGATCTCCGGGCACTGTCTTGTCGCTCTCCCTAACATCTGCTCAAATAGGATACGGCTTTTCACGCGCCGCATGAAAACAAGGGATGTAATCATCGGTACATCCACACCGGTTGTAAGAAGATCAACAGTTACCACCACACTTGGGAAAGTGTCATTTTCAAACTTTTTGATCGCTTCTCGTATCTTCTTCTTATTTCCTCCCGCGACACTCCCCGTGATCTTCATGATCGCGTCATTATCAACACCGCGTTCTGAAAAGATCTCCTTCAGGATACTCACAATCGTATCTGCGTGAGCGTCATTTACTGCATAGATTAACGTCTTACCGGTTTCCCAGGGATGATCCGGGTCTATATAATCTGCGATCTCTTCCAAGATCTTACGAGTGGTTGGCTCATTAATTATCTTCTTGTTCAGATCATCGATGTCAAAATCAAGCTCATCCTCGATCACTTCACCGTTCATCAGCTCGCCGGTTTTTGTATTGTAAATGGCAATCTTATCTCCGTGCGTGTAATGAATTCCTTCCTCACTAATCTTTGTCTTCAGGTTGTGCGGAGCATCATGATCAACCAGATAGCCCTCTATAACCGCCTCTCTATAGGTATAATTGAATACCGGTGTTCCGAAGATATTTGTGGTATGAAGTGCCGGAGTGGCTGTAAGAGCGATCTTCACAGAATCGAAGTACTCAATCACGCTTCTGTATTTGCTCTGATAGTCAAGCTGATCGCGGTAAAGGAGTTCGTCTTCGCCCATTTCCTTGTCAAGAATATAGCCGCGATGTGCTTCATCTACGATAACAAGATCGTAATCTGTTACCGCTGGCATCGTATCGCCTTCATTATAGAGAATGCGTTTAACCATACTCTGTACTGTGGCGATCTGAAGTCTTGTTGTACTTTCGGTATCTTTATCAGCGATAGTTTTAACGTCATAGATTTCATTAAGGGATTTCAGATCCTTAATCTTCACCTCAGAGAACTTATCATTTGCCTGATCTCCGAGAGAGTTCCGGTCGACAAGGAACAGGATCCTGTGGAATCGATCAGTCTCAAGGAAACGATAGATCAGACCAAGTGCCGTTCTCGTTTTACCCGTACCTGTCGCCATGGCAATAAGAATGTCCTTCTGCCCTTTTCTCAAAGCTTCCTCAACTGCCTTAATCGCATCCACCTGATAGTCATGCAGATTCAGACCGTTCGGATCCTGCAAAACTTCATAGGATGTGGCAAGGAGCTTCTGCTCCGCCTTTTCAATATCCTGTTCAAGAAGAAATGAAATGCCACTCGGGCTCATCCAGCCGCGAAGAGCCTTTGGAGCATTACTGGGTTCTCTAAGGTCCAGAAACCAGATGCCGGATTTCTGTTTATAGGCTTCCAGATACGGTCTACCGTTGGTGGCGAAGGTGAATGGAGCCTTATTTCTGCCCCAAGTATTGATCACATATTTCTCATCGGCAGCTCTGACGTTCCTGGAGTAATCCTTACACTGATAGTCAATGACTGACGGGATATCCACATGACTCGCTTTCGCTTCGACCATTGCGACAAGCTTCTCGCCGATGAAGAAGGCATAATCTGCATAGCCCCTGTCTCCAACAGTCGAATCCGTCGGCCACTCTGCAATAGCCATATTGTGACCTTTTTGCGGTCTTGTCCCTTTTGAATAGCGCAGATTTGGTGTGTCTGCTTCCCAGCCAATCTTCCGAAGCTGCTCATCGATCAGAATGCGGGTCTCTGCCTCTGGTTTTATACGCTGGCTTGCCGCTTTCTGAGCTTGTTGTTTCCGCGCTGTAAGATCAATCTGAAGAGAAGTCTCAGCAGCTTTCTGTGCCTCTTTTATAAGCTCCTGCTCTTTTTTCTCCTCTTCTTCTTTATCAGATTGTGAGAATGGGGTACTAATGGGCATGACAAACTTATGGTGCTTATAATCCCAGTCACCATATGTCTGCATAAACCACTCGCAGAGACTGAATGCAGTTTCAATCACTGCTTTGCACTCATCAGTTGTGCCGCCATTGCTGTGCACAGCATCATTTCTCAGTTTTCGTAATGTATGGAGAATCCCGGAGAGTTCCCGGTCAATATAGCCCTCACGGAAAAGGAGGCTGATTCGACTCGCAGCATTATTATCCTGAGGCAGCTCAATCCTGTCATAAGAGAAGATAAGATTCACAATGGTCTCGCCAAGCATGCCGAGTTTGATAAGGCATGAATTCGGATCACTGAAGCAGTATTGCTCAGCGAGAGCGCCCAGATTCTCTAAAGCAGGAAACTTTTCATGAAGAAATGAGAAATTCGATATCATTGCCACACCCCTCATAAAACCTGTTAATTACTGATTTTACCATAGTTATGGCGTGCTTTCTATAACCGCAGAAAAACCCAGTTTCAGCCAGTTTCAGCAGCATCTCAATTGTCAACACTCCCTGTTCACCTTCTGATCGAGCAGCTTCCGATCACACACTCCCTTTTACGCCCCAAGCCTCTCCCCTCATTATCAATCAAATATCCCGCAGACACGCGCCTTCAAATCGCCGCCGCATTTAGGGCATTTCACCTTGGATGATCTTATATTCGGGATATAGATCATCTCCTTCCCGCATTTCTCACAGTGAGGTTTACCAAAAGGAAACACATAATCACAACGCGCTCTTCCATATGGTAGCGGTTCTATATTCTCTACGCCAACTGGCAAATCAACTGTACGAAACTCCTTACACTCCGTACATAGATAAGCACTGTAGCCAAATAGTAGCCTTTGATCCTCAAGGAGTTTAAGGGCCTCCGGATTATCTATTTCACCTGATCTTAATCTCTCTTTAAGTCTCATCATAGATACGAATCCACCCATACCAAAAAACTCGCGCGTCTCGGCGTGATATCCACATTTCCGGCATGTGACACAGTTTATTTGTCCCATAATCTCATTCCTTCAAATCACAATTTCATTTCGCTATACTGTATCCGTATTCCTTAACATCAAGGTTTGCATACTTTATGCAGATATCGATAATATCTCCCAGTCTCGTCCATTCTTTTGGAAGAACACTCCAACAATCATATTTTTCTTGTAACTGAGGAAGAGTGACATAATAACTGTGACCATCCAGACCAACTGGCTTATGCCCTGAAACAGAAGGCAAGCGCTTCTCCAGAAATTCTTTAATAATCAGTGCATCATCCTCGGACAGCTCATATGAATAAGTTGTACCGAATTCTTTCATTTTCTTTATAAACACAGGTTCCTTCATAATCTCTGCCATTTTCATCTCCGGTTTTCCAAGCTCTCTAGTCACATCCCTGGATACTGAATAATAGTCGTTTATGTTGTTCTCATATTTCCAAAGCAAACACCATCGATTATCATCCCGCCTGCAAAGCTTGAAGCACACAGATGGATGCTTATAAAAGCTCGTCTCGATAAGAAGCTGTAATTCCAGCGAGCCCATAGAAGAATCTATATCGATGTCATTGTATTCTGAAAGAAAAACGCCCATCTGATCATCTCCCCTTAATCTCCATACTACCATGCTTTTTTCTTCCGAGGTCGCCATTCAAGCGACAAATACTCCACCTCCTCAGCCATGCCAGCTCATATAGTTCTCATATACTTCTTTGGCACTGACGCTTAATGCATATGATTCAAAATCAACCGGTAGTCTATGATTGTATTCTTTCACATAGTGAACCAGCTCATCCCACCATTCATAGTCCCCGTACGACATACGAATCTTGGATGTTCTGATTCTCTCACCTGTAAAAACGTCATAACAGGAACACATCCCAACTAGCCCAGGGTTGGCATGCATCATAAAATATATGAGTTTTCCCTGTCCCGGATATGGATGAGCCGAGAAAGAATCCCTCATTGATGGCCAATCCGGTTTTTCAGGATATAGCTCCCGGTATGCCCCTATAAATGTACGCGTCTTATGCGTTGTAGACATTATGTCGTCTCATCTCCCACAAATTCAATCCCACTGCAATCAGAATAATCCCCATCAAGCATCCTCAGCATCGCTTCCGCCGGAACCCTTGCCGGAATAATCTTACGATCATCACCAGATAACAGAACATGGTCCTTTTTTATCTGAATCTCATGATCCCCAATCGTGAAATGTTTCTCTTTTTCACACACGAGAGCTGTCCTGATCTTGTCCTTCTCCTTTTCGGATGCAGTTATCAACCAGTCAAATGTACGAATCATCACGCCACCCCGCCTTCAATCATAATCAGTTCCACATTTTTCTTCGCTTCCACCACAACCAGCTCCCCATCGATAAATCCTTCATGTGCTCTCATAAATCATCATATTCAATGTGCGCCTTCATAAGATTTTTTCATCCCCTAAAAAATAATCAAAACCCCTATGTGTGAAAGAACTAATGCCCTCACGTTACGCTTAGAATCATAACAGAGGTGATGTGGCATAAATCACGCCACCTAGTCGTACGTGCGTTCTTTTTGAACGCACGCTCATATGTGGAGGACCCTCTTCATGATCTCCTTCCTAACCTTGACCAATACACCAGATGCATTCCCGTTCCTTCGGATCCATATCATATCCATCTAATTGAATATTGTGTTATAAAACAGGGTTTCTTTCGTCATAAACAAAAGAAGCCCTGTCTACCATAACAACCAATTCTACTGCTTTTCATCAGATGAGTGAGATATTTCTTTCCTGACGAGCAACAATCTCTTCAAAAGTCTGCGGTTCGTAATCCTGCCACATAGCCCCGACATTGTACGCCTCACATCTCAAGCCCTCATTTCTAAGATCTTCTTTGATCTTCTCTTCCAGAACGGATTCCCATGTCTTATGTGTATGTCCATGCAGCATAAACGCCATATGTCTGGCTCCGTTGTAAAATGGAATGAAATAGTGACTCAGGATCAGGCGGCATTTCACACCGTCCGCCATAACGACTATATCCTTGTAGTCTGCAACCTCATGAAAGCAGCTTTCATATTCCTCGCTACATTTATCATGGTTTCCGCGGATCAGGTGGATATATCCATTCATCTGTTCTGTATAATCTTTAGTGGTCGTACGATTTTTGTAGGCGAAATCCCCTAAGACATACACATGGTCCTCTTTGCGAACCTTTCGATTCCATCTCCTGATGATCTCCATGTCCATTTCTTCAGCTGTTTCCCAGGGACGATT
>CADBOX010000504.1 GCA_902796415.1 uncultured Lachnospiraceae bacterium | reverse complement strand
TCCGGAGAGATTGATATCAAAAGAATCCTCACATGCTACACGAAGCACAGATTCCCTGTCCCGGAATTCAATTCCTGGAAACAACGGATGGGAAGCCACGCCTTTAATCGTGACCTCCACCAGATCCGTCTGTATATTGATCAGCTCATCATTCCGTACTACAGTTTCCATGCAGGCCGCCCTTCGTTATCATTTGCAGTCACTCATTACAGCCAGTAGGATGTAAATCCGTCATCCTCAAATCTTCGAACCATCATCTGCAGCTTCTCTGCGCTCTTTCGGTATTGGCAGGCAATGCTGTCATCATCAAGTACTTTCCGCATTTTCTCGGAATCAGTGTCTCCTGTCTTCTGAGAATGATCCGCTGCACAGTGTCTGAACAGTTCGCAGAGCATATCTCTCACAGAAGCTGAGCTTCCCTGCAGGCGTGGAAGAATCTTCTGCATAATTTCATTGTCAAATGCTTCTTCTTTTTTCAGGATTCCGCCGTCTCTGAGGTTCTCAAGCATATAAAAAACAATCTCATCCCGAACACGGTATCCTACATGAGCGTTGGCTTTCCGCAGAATTTCATTGATAGTCTGTAACTCTCCACAAATTTCATTGACATACACGGATTCATTGGCACAGTCCCTGGCAAGAATCAAGTATTCACTACGGAGAAACTTGTTTGATACTCTTATAGGCTCTTGTGAAGTAAACACAATTTCAAAATCAGGCATCAAATCAACGTAATCGAACTCTATTGTATTGGCACGATCCAGCACCTTTCTGCTAAACGGAAATGTCGTTTCATCCATTTTGACAGTGCCTACAAGAAAAATGTGGACGATCCTTTTGTTTCTGTCCACTTGCACTCATGCTCATACACGAAACATGGGGACGGAAACAAAAGGACCGTCCCCCTTATTTCACCTTTTCATGATCAAAGTACCAGAAACACTGCAAGCAGTGATTAAATTAAAATTTTCCTTTGGGAAGTCAATCTACTCTGCAGGAATCGCTATGAAGTCAATCATCATATTTCCTGCTTCTTTCAAACGCTTTGCTGCTTCAATCTGTTCCTGAGAAATATCTGTTCCTGTCCAGTGTGCTCCGTACCGATACATATTGCGGGAAAGAACACCGGTGACTGTTCCCAGGTCCAGGACCTCCTGTCCCTCTACACAGAGACCTCTGTTAATGATCTTCTTGTAAAACACATCCGGATAGATGTCTCTGTACTTTGCATAATCCCCGGAAGTCCTTCCCCAGTCAAATGCTTTTCCGGCATCAATCCTGCTGTCTGTTATTATCATGCTTCCCAAATACCCTAAAACAGATAAATAATTGTCAGAGTTTCACTTCAAAAATTTTCCCACACTTCTGACATACGAATTTTGTCTTCCGTTTACCATTCATTCCTGTTCCTGCACCAACTAGAGCTCCTGGCAGTCCAAATATAGCTCCACCAACAGCTGCTCCAAGCAGACCTTTCCCTGCTTTAAATTTTTTATCCTGTGCTACTGGCACGCAACTTTTACTTCTGCAAGTGATTTTTGGACACCTAATAGACGCCATTTTTAACCTCCCTTGTTGTTAATAGCTTTTTATCATAGATTGCGTTTTGTTCCTATCCCTTCTTCAAAAACATAAAATAAGTTGTCTTTTTCTCTCCGGTAAGAGGCACTTCCATATTCTCAATGGTATGGTGATATTTAAAGCCAGCCTTTTCCGCAACTCTCTTTGATCGTTCGTTTCCTGCGAAGTAACAATACCAAATCCCGTTGCAGCGAAGATTATTAAAGCACCTGCCAATTAGAGCCATTACTGCTTCTGTAGCATATCCGTTATTCCAATAGGTTTTTCCAATCCAACAGCCAACCTCTGCCTCTTTGGAATTCGTAACCGCTGCACTGTCTTTTCCACGTTTGATCCCTACACTGCCAATAGGCAGACCGGTCTCTTTGAGTACGACAGCATATGTCTCAGGAGCTGACAGGACAGTATCTATTATGTGCATACTGTCTTCGATATTGGTGTGGACCTTCCATCCGGCATTGGGTCCGATCTCAGGATCGGATGCATATTTGAAGCATTCCCCGGCATCATCAGATTTCCACGGTCTTAATAGCAGCCTGCCCGTTTCGATCGTGACATTCTTTGCGGGAAACTGTATTCCGGATACTTTAATCTCTGGCAGTTTTAAATCCAGCCCGCCAATTTTCGGTGCTTTTATATCAGCCGCCTTTATTCCAGGTAGATCAAACAAATCATTAACACCCGGCACATTTACTCCCGGTATTTTGACACCACCTTTTACATCAGGTAGTTTTACGTTTGGAAGTATTGTGCGCTGTAAGCCTTGCGCCGCCTGAGTTACTTGTCCTAAGCCATTATTCAGATTGTCAATTCCCTCTATTACATTGTCTTTAAAAGAATTAAAATCGTCATTGATCACCTTCTGGATCAATTTCCCATCCGGCATCTCTTTTTTGATAAAAATATAATAGGCATTTGCAGCGATGATTCTCGTTGATCCAATATCAAAGGCACCTCCAACTACACCTCCTGCTAATGGAACAAGTTTAGCAATATTGACTACTCCGGTTTCTCCAAACTTTGTTACAAGCCTGAATCCAACCTTTTGATTAATGGATATGAGGACCTTGCCGGGAATATTCTTTATTGCATTAAGTGTGATCTTCTGCCCCACTTTAATCCCTGTCTGCTTTACAATATCCGTTAAAGCCTGACCGGTCAGACAAGCGTAAATCATTGTCTGTACCTGATCGGACCGCAAGTCAAAACCGCCCATTAGGGCTAATGCTGCAATCATTCTGAGCTGTACATACAAAACAGTGCCTACATTTGCAGGAATCGTTACAGGTAACGTGATAACTCCACCCAGACCAGTTATGAAGCCGGAGGTCCCACACTTTATAATCTGATAGTTAACCAGTTCCTGTGCCGCCTTATCTACAGAATCATATCTGGAAAGATAGTCACTGGCCATTTCATCCACAGATTGACTAACCATGGGAATTCCGTCCAACACTTTGTCATATAGTTCGT
>CADBOX010000503.1 GCA_902796415.1 uncultured Lachnospiraceae bacterium | reverse complement strand
AGAATCAGAATCTGCGTATTTATCTGAATAATAGATTACCTCGCGAATCCCTGATTGAATGATCGCCTTTGTGCATTCATTACATGGGAACAAAGTAGTGTAGATCCTGGAGCCCTTCAGGGAACCGGACCCGCCACTGTAATTAAGGATTGCATTCAGCTCGGCATGACATACATAAAGATATTTGGTATCAAGAGGATTACCGATCCTGTCCCAGGGCATCCGGTCATCATTACATCCGGTAGGCATCCCGTTATAACCCATGGATAAAATCTTATTATCCGGGCTGACGATACAGCTACCTACCTGTGTATTATTATCTTTACTACGCTCTGCAGACAGAAGCGCTACACCCATAAAATAGGCATCCCATGACAAATACCCTTCTCTTTTCATGTCGTTT
Organism: uncultured Lachnospiraceae bacterium; assembly: GCA_902796415.1. Taxonomy (GTDB): domain Bacteria; phylum Bacillota; class Clostridia; order Lachnospirales; family Lachnospiraceae; genus Anaerobutyricum. The sequence continues at coordinate 2,722 of CADBOX010000503.1, read as the reverse complement.
CCTCCATTATTCCCATTTCTTTCCAGGGGTGGGTAATATATATTGTAACATAAAAAAAGAAGTATGAAAAGCTTTTTTCATACTTCTTATAAAAAAATATAACATTTTTTTAATTATTTTTAATATTTTGATTATTATTTGTGATTCATTCGAATCATACCGATCACATGACCTACTGTACCGGCAGCCTGATAATAAGCACCTTCTGTCATTACATCTGTGACGAAAGCCACCTCTTCGATTCCTTCCACGGAAACATACTCTACCCGACCAAAGGCTTCCTCGATGACTTCTTTTGACACATCCTTATCCATGCGTACAAAAAAACGTCCTTCACAGCGGGCCAGGGAGCCCAGTTTGAGTTTCTCGGAACTCCAGAACAATCTCTGGTTTACGTTATGATCATGCACAGATTCCACCACGTCAGACACCACCGCACTGGCAGTTGGCAGCATTCCGGCTCCTCTTCCGTAGAACATGATATCCCCCACCATATTCCCATGGACATGAACAGCATTGAACACATCACGGATCGAATAGAGCGGATGGTTGTGTTCCACCATGATGGGAGCTACCATAGCATAGAAAACATCATCTTTCTTCCAGCTTCTGGCCAACAGCTTAATTCCGCAATTCAAAGCTTTCGCATAGCGGAAGTCATCCGCGTTGATCTGGGAGATTCCTTCTGTATGGATGTCTTCGAAATCCACCTGTTTTCCTGTGACAAGGGAAGTCAGAATTGCAATCTTGCGGCAGGCATCATAGCCCTCCACATCCGCCTCCGGATGAAGTTCTGCATATCCTTTTTCCTGGGCTTCTTTCAGCACATCATCAAAAGCCAGACCTTCTTCATTCATCTTAGTAAGCATGTAGTTGGTGGTTCCATTCAGGATACCTGTAATCTCTTCGATCACATCGCCACAGAGGGAGGAGTTAAGAGGACGGATTAACGGAATACCGCCTCCGACACTGGCTTCAAAAAGAAAATTACAGTTTTTCTCTCTGGCGATGGCAATCAGCTCTGCACCATGCTTGGCAACCAGTTCCTTGTTGGAAGTGGCCACACTTCTGCCTTGCTCCAGAGCCGTCTTTACGAAAGTGTAGGCAGGGCGGATTCCCCCCATGCATTCCACAACAATCTGTATGTCTTCGTCTTCTTCGATCATCTTATAATCATGGACCACCAGTTTATTGTTGGGGTCATCCGGAAAATCTCTCAAATCCAGTATTCTCTTAACGACGATTTCCTCGCCGGCGTTCCTTGCGATGCTCTCCACATTTGTCTGAAGAACTTTCACCACACCGGAACCGATCGTGCCGTATCCTAAGACTGCTACATTTATCATGAATGCCTCCTTATATCTATCATAAATGAACTTGCACACATCAAAACCTAAAAGTGCTGACCGAAAAATATTAACATATATTGAAGCATTCTTCAACCGATATTTCTATATTTTCTGAATGAAAGGTAAGAAATAACACAAAATGCCCGGGAATCCATAGGATCCCCGGGCATGTTCATGCATAATTATTCATACGGTAAATCAGTCAAACACCATGGAAACCAGTCTGCAGAATTCCTGATACTCTGCATATTCACTCAGGGATTTCAGGGATTCGCACATTCCCTTATAGTACCAGCCCTGCATGGCCTTATCCTTCATACGAAATCTCTGCCATAATTCATCCCCCACTTCAAAATAATCATGGGAGACGGAACGGATGTTGGATAGTTTATCTGCCATGGCGATAAACTTGACATCCATGGGTTGCCGGCCGGTTCTGTCGATGGTGATCTGCTTCCTTTCTTTCCAGGAAAGACTTTTATCTTCGCTTTCCGATGCGACCAGAAAGGCCACATAATCACCGAAGCGGTCTTTGATCTGTTCGATGGTCACATTCTCACAGTCCTCCACCACATCATGCAGGATGGCAGCAATCCACACTTCCCTTTTGTCCGTCATCCGCGCAACGATGGAGAAAACCTCCATAGGATGTACGATAAAAGGTATCTTCGTCCCTTTGCGAAACTGTCCACTATGTGCTTGTGTTGCAAATTTAATTGCTTCATTTACCATATTTATTTTTCATTCTCCTTCTCGGCTTCCGCTTCCTTCAGAACCTTTTCCTGAGCATCTGCCGGCATCTGTTCGTAACGGCTGAATTCGTAAGAGAACTCACCGCTTCCACCTGTCATGGAACGTAAGTCTGTGGAGTACCCTACAAGACTTGCAAGAGGAATGTCAGCTTCAAGTTCCTGTCTTCCGCCCGGCAATGGATTCATGCCAAGGATACGTCCGCGACGTTTGTTCAGATCGCCCATAACATCACCGGTATTGCTGTCAAGAACATCAACCTTAAGGTTAACGATCGGCTCAAGGAGAACCGGTTTACACTCCATGATACCATTCTTGAAGGCTGTGATGGAAGCCATCTTGAAGGCCATCTCGGAGGAGTCTACCGGATGGTAGGAACCGTCGAGAAGAGTACCTTTGATACCTACTACAGGATATCCGGCCAGAGGTCCTTTCAGGCAGCTCTCTGCGATACCTTTCTCTACAGCAGGGAAGTAGTTCTTCGGAACGGCACCACCGAAGATCTTCTCTTCAAATACATATGGTGTTTCCAGGTCACCCGATGGCTCCCATTTCATCAATACATCACCGTACTGACCATGTCCACCGGACTGTTTCTTATATTTACCACGAACTTCGGATGT
>CADBOX010000502.1 GCA_902796415.1 uncultured Lachnospiraceae bacterium | reverse complement strand
CGCTTTCATGCGGTGGGAAAACTTTACCGCTATACCTGTTATGACGGCCCGATCAAGCCGGTATTTCAGCGGAAATATACTTATACATTGGAGAGGACAGTGGATATCGACCGCATGAAAAAAGCGGCGGCATACCTGGTGGGAGAGCATGATTTCAAAAGCTTTTGCGGCAATCCCAAGATGAAGAAGTCCACGGTTCGTCTGGTGGACTCTATCGAGATCCGCAGAAAAGGAGGATACGTTATCCTGGATTTTCACGGGACAGGCTTCCTTCAGAACATGGTCCGGATTCTCACCGGAACCTTGCTTGAGGTTGGGTACGGAAAGATGGAACCGGAGGATATGATCAGGATACTGGAAGCAAAAGAAAGAGCGGCTGCCGGGCCTACGGCACCACCACAAGGGCTTAGTTTGATAAAGGTTGATTATTAGAAGATTATTAAGAGACGTAGGATGAGGTAGGATATTCCTTAGCTTCGTTGTTCCTCGGAAGAAAGGCACTTCGGTGCCATTCTTCCTGCGGTACAAAGGCGCTTAGGGATATCCTACCTCAATCCTACTGTTTCTTGACAGGCTCACTATATTAAGAGATTCGTGCCCATACCCCACAATAATCTGATTTTAGGAATATGGGTTCTTAAAAAGCGGTCACACAAAGACTTCTTATATATATCTATTTTCCCACAAATCTTTTGTAGATGGCGCGGATGGATTTCTCGAAATCCTTGTTTCGCACGCCGATGATGATGTTAAGCTCGGAGGAGCCCTGATCGATCATCTTGATATTGACGTCTGCATCTGCCAGAGCAGAGAACAGTTTGCCCGCAGTTCCGCTGGTGGAACGCATCCCACGGCCAACTACTGCGATCAGAGCCAGATCAGTTTCGATTTCAATGCTGTCCGGTGAAACCATACGGTGGATGGCGGAGATGACTTTCTGTTCTTTCTCCAGGAACTCGTCAGCGTGGATAACTACCGTCATAGTATCGATACCGGAAGGCATATGTTCGAAGGAGATATGATTGTCCTCCAGAGCCTGAAGGACTTTGCGTCCAAATCCGATCTCCGAGTTCATCATGGATTTGGTGATGACCATCGCATTGAAATCCTTCTTCCCGGCGATGCCTGTCACTACATAATCCGGTTTCTGGCCTGTGGCTTCCACAATCCAGGTGCCTTCATCTTTCGGACGGTTGGTGTTGCGGATATTGATAGGAATTCCACAATGCCGTACCGGGAAGATGGCATCCTCATGAAGCACGGAAGCACCCATGTAGGAAAGCTCTCTCAACTCACGGTAGGTGATAAATTTGATAGGTTCCGGATTATCGATGATCCGGGGATCTGCTACAAGGAAACCGGAGACGTCCGTCCAGTTCTCATAGATATCTGCTTTACATGCCTGAGCCACGATAGACCCGGTTACATCAGATCCGCCACGGGAGAAGGTTTGTACCTCCCCGTCTTTGCCAAGACCGTAGAATCCCGGGATGACAGCTCTTTCTGCTTCCGCCAGACGTCTGCTCATTACCTTTTGTGTCTTGTAGGGATTGAGCATCCCATCTTCATTAAAATATATTACTTCCTTGGCATCGATGAATTCATAACCAAGGTAGGCAGCCAGGATAATACCGTTCAGGTACTCACCCCTTGAGGCGGTAAAATCTCTCTGGGGATTGGTGGCAAGCCGCTCATTGATGTCATTAAAGTATTCATCCAGATAGAGATTGTTCAGTTCCAGACCTTCAACGATCTCATCATAGCGGGCTTTGATCCTGTCCATGACCGGAGAGAAATCTTTGCCCTCGATTGCCAGCTCATAAGCATCCAGAAGCAGGTCTGTAACCTTTCTGTCTCCGGTGAATCTCTTGCCGGGTGCAGACGGAATCACAAAGATGCGGGTGCTGTCCTGATGGATGATCTCTCCCACTTTTTTAAACTGATCCGCACTGGCAAGAGAACTCCCGCCAAACTTCGCCACTTTTCTCATAAATAATCCCTCCGCTATTTATCAATCCAAACAGATTCCAATCCGTTTATATCCTACTTATCTTTATTACTTTACATGGATTGCCCGTAATTTGCAAGTTATTTTTCATAGAATCATGAAGAAATAAGAGCTTTTTTCCATAAGTAGAAAAATAGCTGCCGTGGTAAACACGACAGCTATTAATAATCAGCATGATATCATATCAAAACTTGTATCAGTTTTTTTATCGGATGTCAGATCAAGAGGACATCAGGAGAAGATCGGCTTTAAAGCAGCGGCAAGGGCATCCTTCTTAGCCTGTGCTTCATCCAGGTCTTTTCCGAGAGTGGTGAAATAGGTCTTGATCTTCGGTTCTGTACCGGACGGACGTACGATGGCAACCGATCCATCTTCCAGGTCATAACGGAGTACATTTGCCGGTGGAAGACCGGTGGCAGCACTGTCTTTGTAATCGGTTGCTTTTACGATAGCGGTGTCACCCAGGGCAACCGGTGGTTTGTCACGGAAATCCTGCATGATGCCTGCCATCTTATCCATACCGGTAAGCCCCGGGAACTCAAAGCTGTCTACCTTGTTCAGGTAACGGCCGTACTCTGCATAGATCTCTTCGAGGCGCTGTTTGATGGAACTGCCCTGGCTGCGGTAGTAGGCTGCCATCTCACAGATCAGCATGGATCCGATAACCGCATCCTTATCACGAACATAAGGTCCGGCAAGATAACCATAGCTCTCTTCGAAACCGAAGATGAAGCGTTCCACTTCGCCGTCAGCTTCCAGCTGAGCGATCTGATCACCGATCCATTTGAAACCGGTGAGGGTGTTGCGCATCTCCACTCCGTAATGTTCTGCGATGGCATCAGCCAGCGGTGTGGATACGATGGACTTCACAGCCACAGCTTTCTCAGGCATGGTACCTTTTTCGATGCGGCCGGCACAGATATAGTCGAGAAGGAGGGCACCCATCTCGTTACCGCTTACCAGCTCATAAGTTCCGTCCGGGCATTTCATGGCGATACCTACACGGTCTGCATCCGGGTCAGTGGCCAGCATGAGGTCTGCTCCTGTCTCCACGGCAAGTTCCAGACCGGATTTTAATGCTTCGAAAATCTCAGGATTCGGGTAGCTGCATGTGGTGAAATATCCGTTGGGGTATTCCTGATCCGGCACGATGGTGATATCTTCGATTCCGATGTCATTGAGGACCTTGGTAACCGGAACGAGGCCGGAGCCGTTCAGTGGGCTGTAAACCAGTTTCAAGCCGGCAGTCTTGCACAGACCCGGGCGAACCTGATGTGCTTCGATGGCTTCGTAGAAAGCTTTCTTACAATCATCACCCACGAAGCGGATCAGTCCCTGTTCCACACCTTCTGCGAAGGAAATGAACTGTGCGCCGTTTAATATATCTGTTTTCTGAATCTCTTCATAAACGATGGCAGCAGCGTCGTCCGTCATCTGACATCCATCAGGACCGTAAGCCTTGTATCCATTGTATTTGGCCGGATTGTGGGAAGCGGTAACCATGATGCCGGCGTTGCAGTTATAGAAACGTGTTGCAAAGGATAAGGCAGGAACCGGCATCAGGGCATCATAGATACGTACTTTGATACCGTTGGCAGCCAGTACGCCTGCGGCAACTTTTGCGAAAACATCACTCTTGATTCGGCTGTCATAACTGATAGCGACGGTCTGGCTGCCGCCCTGTGTCTTCACCCAGTTGGCAAGACCCTGCGTAGCCTGGCGGACCACATATATATTCATACGGTTGGTACCGGCGCCAAGGACACCTCGAAGTCCGGCAGTTCCGAATTTTAAGGATACCGCAAACCGGTCTTTGATCTCCTCATCATTATCTGCGATCTTCATAAGCTCAGGTTTGAGATCGCAATCCTCCAAATCTGCGGCCAACCAGCGTTTGTACTCTTCTTTGTACATCTTATTTCTCCTTTCCAAAACGTATATTTATGATGGACATTATGGTAATCTTTTTGTAGTTTAAGAATATCATAGGGGATAGGTTGTTTCAATGGTTTTTATTCGGTGCCGGTGGAGTCGGAACAGTCGGCGCGGTGCCAGGCTGTGTGGCCGTGGCAGCTTCCTGCTGCTTCTTTCTCTTTTCCAGAATCTTCTGCCGTTTCTCATACCATGCATCCGTATGTTTCGGACACTTATTTTTCTCGTCCGCAGGGTTGAAGTTCAGGGCGTACTTTGAGTCCGCAGTAGTTCCTGTGGAGCCGGCGGGACGTTTCCGGTATATCTTGGTGTAGAGTTTGTGTTTCGGACATCTTTCTCTTGCCAGTTTATTTGTGACTTTACAGAATTTTAAAGTAACGTGACAGTCACAGGACTCTTTTGGCACGGTACCGTTGACAAAGTATTCTGTCCGGGTCATATTCCTCTGAGGATCATTGCTGCAGACCTTATCGATGGGAATTTTTCCGGATTTTCTGCAGATTTTGGCAGTGACGATGTCGCTGCATGGATCAAAACCGGGCTGGATGGGCTGGTTGCACTCTGCGATGATCCGGTCCATGATCTTGGCCCAGATCTCTTTGTGATAATCCAGCTGCGCACCGAAGTCGGTGTTGTAATCGTAACCGGTCCAGATCGATGCGGTACAGTAAGGTGTATAACCGCAGAACCAGTAATCATAATTGTTGCTGGTGGTTCCGGTCTTTCCGGCCACTGCCATGGCGGAAGCCAGCTTCGCTTCTTTTCCTGTTCCTTTGCGGATGACATCCTTCATGGCATCCGTCAGCAGCCATGCCGTGCTTTCTTTCATGACACGGGTGGGGGCCGGAGCATTTTCCAGCAGGAGATTTCCCTGATCGTCCAGGACCTTGGTGTAGAGGATCGGGGCGTTATATTCGCCCTTGTTGGCGATGGAAGCATAAGCGGCGGTCAGCTGAACATTGGTGACACCGTCCGTGATGCCTCCCAGGGCCAGGGACTGATGTACGTCACTTTCCAAGGTTCCGTTGGTAGTCCGGTTCTGTACCAGGGTGGTGAATCCCAGAGTCTGGAGATAATTGAATCCGGCCTGGGGTGTCAGGTCGGTGAGCGCTTTCACGGCGATGACATTATCGGATTTGATGATGGCATCCCTCAAAGTCATGAGGCCGCCATAATCTCTCTCCGCATTCCTTACGTTCACTCCGTCTTCGTACTTGTATGGAGCATCCTCGTACACAGTGGCAAGAGTCATGCCGCCATTATCAATTCCCGGTGCATAAGTCGAGAGAATCTTGAAAGTGGATCCCGGCTGTCTCGTGACGGAGGTAGCACGGTTTAAAGACAGGTCGTCCTGTTTCTTTCCACGTCCACCGACCAGGACTTTGATCTGCCCTGTCTTATGGTCGATGAGAGAGTAGGATAACTGTGGCTGAAGAGCGTATTGCAACTGCTCGGAGATCACGGTATCCCCGTCCTTCACCATGGCCTTTCTGAAGGCTTTTGCCGCTTTCTTCATCTCTTTCCTGGTAGAGTAGATGGCGGTGTATTTGTTGACATTGTTTTTCTTCATATAATACTTCTTCAGGTTGGAAGTATTGTAGGAACTGCTTGT
>CADBOX010000501.1 GCA_902796415.1 uncultured Lachnospiraceae bacterium | reverse complement strand
GTTCTTAATCTTCTCATGAATCATCATGGTGCCCATGACGATGTGACCGATCAGCTGTCCCCCATCCGTATAATCATTTTCCGGGAAGGGAGACAGTTCATGAATCTTACCGATATCATGGCACAAAGCTGCTGTGATAAGCAGATCCCTGTTCAGGATCGGGTACATGGTGCAATAGAAATCACACAGTTTCGTCACGCTTAAAGTATGTTCCAGCAATCCACCCATAAAACCATGGTGAACACGTTTTGCTGCGGAGTGTGCTTTGAACTTTGCCACAAATTCCTTATCTCCAAAGATGGCCACCAGCAGTTGTCTTAAGTAGATATTCTGCGTTTTATTCACATAATTGCTCAGTTCCTTAAACATGACGTTGACATCTTTTTCGCTGCAAGGAATATAGTCCTCCGGGATATACTCCCCTTCCTTGGCCCGGCGCAGCCGGCGTACATTTAATTGCAGGCTGCCCTGGAAACTTGTCACGTTTCCATCCACACGGACATAATCCATCTGTTCAAAATTCTCGATGCCGTGATTAAGTTCCCAGATCTTGGTGTCAATCACCCCAGTCTTGTCCTGGAGGATCATGGAGTAATAAGTCTTTCCGGCTTTTGTTTTCGCGATATTCTTCATCTTGCACAGATAGATATCCGCGACGTTATCTCCTTCTTTCAGTTCGTTGATATAACGCATACTGATTCCTTTCTAAGGCAAGCCGAACCTCTCCCGGTTACAGCCTTACCGATAAATCTATAGTGGAATTATACCCTTTTTTCAAGTCGAATACAATGACAAAATGGGTGCTCCTTGACAAAGTTGCCAACATAGGTAATATTAACATCAGATGGAAATCAATCCGATGGAATAATGAAAGGAGGTGAGGATATGGTACGAAAACACATCATCGCCCGGGGCAGAGTACAGGGTGTGGGTTTTCGCTACATCTGCCAGTCTTTTGCCACAGAGTGTAAGGTGACGGGATGGATTCAGAATCGGTTCGACGGCAGTGTGGAGATGGAAGTGCAAGGAGCTGAACATCGGGTGGCTCTTTATATTCAGAAAGTGGAGACAGGTAACCGCTTCGCCCGTATCCGAAGTCTCGATATCACAGATATCCCTCCTCTTGGAGCACTGGAGGAGAAAAGTTTTCGAATCCGGTATTAATCAAAACACATAAAACAGGAACAAAACGATGAATGATAAAGTATTTAAAACATTAGAGTATGACAAAATCATAGAAAAACTGGAAACCTATGCTTCCTCCCCCATGGGGAAGAAACAGTGCAGGGAACTGCTTCCTTCCACCGATTATCAGGAAATCCTGAAATGGCAGGAGGAGACCAGGGATGCTTTGGCCCGCCTATATAAAAACGGATTTCTCTCTTTCCAGGGTCTGATGGATATCTATCCCCATCTTCGCCTACTGGAAATCGAGTCCACACTGACTGCCAAGGAGCTGCTGGAGATTGCCAGGATTCTCACCATCACCGCAACAGTAAAAGAGTACGGAGAGACGCAGGATGAGAGTCTGTCTTTCGATTGCCTGGCACCCTATTTTGATCTTCTGGAGCCCTTGGAGTTTCTCCGGCAGAACATAAGCCGTTGTATCTTGTCGGCAGACGAAATCAGCGATGACGCCTCGGCAAAGTTAAGGGACATCCGTCGGGAGATCAAGCAGACCAACATCGATATCCATAATAAGCTGACTTCCATCATCAATTCCCAGAGCAACCGGACCATCCTCCAGGATGCTCTGATCACCATGAGGAACGGACGGTACTGTGTGCCGGTGAAGTCAGAGTACAAGAGCACTTTTCAAGGGATGATCCACGATCAGTCTTCCTCCGGTTCCACTCTCTTCATCGAGCCCATGGCTGTGGTCAACCTTAACAATCATCTGAAGGAGTTGGATATCGACGAGCAGGCAGAGATTGAGAAAATCCTGAAGAACTTAAGTGTCCAGACTGCCCAGCACAGCAGGGATATCGAGGAGAATCTCAAGATCCTCACCAACCTGGATTTTATCTTTGCCAAAGCGAAATACGCAAAAGACTATATGGGTTCCGAGCCCCAATTCAATCAGGCAGGGATCATCGACATCAAGCAGGGGCGCCACCCCTTGCTGGATCCCAAGACCGTGGTTCCCATTCATATCTATATCGGGGAAGAATTCAAGATGCTGCTGCTCACCGGTCCTAACACCGGCGGTAAGACCGTCTCCCTGAAGACAGTGGGTTTATTCCAGCTGATGGGACAGGCAGGTCTTCATATCCCTGCCTTTGAAGGATCGAAACTGGCAGTCTTTTCCAACATTTTTGCAGATATCGGGGATGAGCAGAGTATCGAACTTAACTTAAGTACCTTCTCCTCCCACATGACCAATATCATCCATATCATACGGGAGGCACAACCTGATTCTCTGGTATTGCTGGATGAGTTATGCAGTGGTACGGATCCCACGGAAGGTGCTGCTCTGGCAATCTCCATCCTGGATGATCTGCATTCGGCAGGGGTGTGCACTATTGCAACCACTCATTATGCAGAGTTAAAAATGTATGCCATGAACACACCGGGAGTGGAGAATGGCTGTTGTGAGTTTAATCTTGAAACTCTCTCCCCCACCTACCGGCTCCTCATAGGAATTCCGGGAAAATCAAATGCTTTTGCTATCTCCCAGCGTCTCGGTCTTCCGGATTACATCATCGAGCAGGCAAAATCCCAGATGGATCTGTCCGAAGTAGATTACGAGACTATGCTCTCAGAGCTGGAAAAAAGCAAGGCGGAGATTGAGGAGGAACAGAACGAGCTCAGAAGAGCCCGCCAGGAGATCGAAGATTTAAAACTTCAGCTTAAGGAGCGGAAGGATGACATGAAAGAAAAGAGGGCTCAGATGCTCCGGGATGCCAGAGAAGAAGCCCTGAAGATCGTCTCCGATGCCAAAGAGATGGCCGACGAATCCATCCGCAAATATAACGCCTGGGCTCAGCATCCGGGTCAGAACAATACCCGCAAGATGGAAGCCCAGCGTTCCAACCTCCGCAATCGGATGAACAAACTGGAAAAACAGCTCAGTTACAAGCAGAAACAAGCCTCCGTCATCCATGATCCGGAAGATTTTAAAGTGGGAGATACGGTTTTTGTCACCAGCCTGAATCTGGAGGGTACCGTCAAAGAAGCTGCCAATAAAAGCGGGGATCTGGTGATTCAGATGGGATTTCTGACCTCCACGGTCAATTATAAGAACCTGGAACTTCGTCAGAAGGAAAATGAAACAAAAAAACCGGACTCCTCCGGAGACCGGTATAGTATCAATAAAGCCTTCACCATCCAACCCGAGATCAATCTCCTTGGAAATACGGTGGATGAGGCCATCAATCGTCTGGAAAAATATCTGGATGATGCCATGATCGCAGGTCTTACTTCCGTCAGGGTAGTACACGGTAAAGGAACCGGGGCCCTGCGAAAAGGAATTCATGAATACTTAAGAAAGCTGAAATTCGTAAAGTCTTACAAATTAGCTGAATTTGGTGAGGGGGACGCCGGCGTCACCATAGTCACTTTCCGATAAAAAGCCGGCCGCATCACTAAGTTTTTATTTCTTAGATTGCGGCCTTTCTTTTTCTCTATAGTTTTTACCATTTGTAATGATGCAGCTG
>CADBOX010000500.1 GCA_902796415.1 uncultured Lachnospiraceae bacterium | reverse complement strand
TCAGGCAGGCCGAGAAATTCGGGTAGCAGTAGTTCCTGAACAGGTTAGCGATTCTGATATGATTCTTTTAGCAAGAAATATTTCAAAACAGATTGAGAGCGAACTTGATTATCCGGGTCAGATCAAAGTGAATGTCATCCGTGAATCAAGAGCGATTGATTATGCGAAATAGATTTTAGCTTAACGGAGTTTAGAATATTCTAACATTGAAGCATGTAATGAAAGCACAAAAAAGGTTTCCTTTCCGGGAACCTTTTTTTATTGGAAACCTTCTTGCCATTATTATGAAAATTGCATACAATAAGAATAGGAAAAAGTAGGAGCAAACTTTATAGATGAAAGGAGTTTTCCTATGAATATACATGATTTTTATATCGGAAAATCTTTTGATGCATATACATATTTCGGTTCACATATCGAGGAAGACGGGGTCACCTTCCGGGTCTATGCCCCCAAGGCGGAGAAGGTGGAATTGATCGGAGATTTTAATGGATGGAACGGGTCCGGCCATGTCATGGAGCAGGATGGTTTATCCGGAATCTATTCCATCAAGATTCCCGGGATGAAAGCCGGAGATCTCTATAAGTACCGTGTCTACCATAAAGACGGGACATCCAAAGACCGCTTTGACCCTTACGGAAACGGATCGGAAGTCCGTCCCAGGACAGCGACCCGGGTGGTGGATCTGGACGCCTATCAGTTCACGGACCAGGAGTGGATGGAGAAGAGGACCAAGAATTATGATTCCCCCGTCAATATCTATGAGGTTCATGCCGGATCCTGGAGAAAAAACCAGGAGGGAGAGAACGGATGGTACCGGTATGACCAGTTGGCGGAACGTCTGATTCCTTATGTGAAAGAGATGGGTTACACCCACGTGGAATTCCTTCCTTTGGCGGAACACCCCTCCGACGAATCCTGGGGATACCAGGTCAGCGGGTTTTTCTGTCCCACTTCCCGATACGGGGATGCGGTGGACTTGAAGAAGATGGTGGACCTCTTCCATAAAGAAGGAATCGGCGTGATCATGGATTTCGTTCCGGTTCATTTCGTGAAAAATGATTACTGCCTGCTCCAGTTTGACGGGACGGCCCTCTACGAATATCCGGAGCCTGAGATCGGCTACAGTGAATGGGGTACCTGTAATTTTAACTATTACCGGGGTGATGTCTGCACCTTCCTTCAGTCTGCAGCAGACTTCTGGCTCAGTGTCTTCCATTTTGACGGGATCCGGATGGATGCCATCAGCAATGTGATCTACTGGCAGGGAGATTATTCCAAGGGTGTGAACGCAGGAGCCATCACATTTATCCAGACTATGAATCAGGGTCTGCAGGAGAGACATCCCACTGCCATGCTCATTGCGGAGGACTCAACCAACTATCCCAAAGTGACAGCTCCGGTGGAATATGACGGGTTGGGATTTGATTATAAATGGGATATGGGTTGGATGAACGATACCCTGAATTATTTTAAACTCCACCCCTATGACCGTAAATATAATTATCATAAGTTATCTTTCTCTATGACATACTTCTACAGGGAGCATTATATCCTGCCTCTGTCACACGATGAAGTGGTCCATGGTAAGGCGACTATCATACAGAAGATGTGGGGTCATTATGACCTGAAGTTCCAGCAGGTGAAGACCTTATATGCCTATATGTTCACCCACCCGGGCAAGAAGCTCAATTTCATGGGAAATGAGATCGGCATGTTCCGGGAGTGGGATCAGTCCAAGGAATGTGACTGGATGTTGCTGGATTATCCTAAGCACCAATTGCTGAAGAAGTATCTGATGGAACTGAACCATCTGTATATCACTCAGCCGGCCTTCTATGACGGCGACTATAATTCCGAGCACTTCCGCTGGCTGGAAGTGAATGCCAAGGAGGAGCGGGTATATATCTATGAGCGCTTTTCCGGAGATAACAGGTATGTGATCATCCTGAATATGAGTGATAATGAATATCCTTCCTTCCGTTTCGGTTACGACCATCCGGCGGTGTTCCAGGAAGCTCTCTCCGGAGAGAGAACTGAGTACGGCGGATATTTCTCCGATGTGAAAGAGGATATCTGGACGGAGAAGAGAGGGTACAAATGGTATGATTACAGCGTTACTGTCCATATTCCTGCTCTGGGGGCCATCATCTATAAGGTGGACTGGAAAGAGGAGTGCAGATGCCAGGAGGATGACAAAGTCTTTGAACTCTTTGGTCTCAAAGTCCAGGAAGATGACCACTCAGCCGACGCTGCAGATGAGAGCGCCATCATCGCAAAATATAACCGGATGAACAAGGATGTTACGCCCAAAGATGATTGATAATTCAGGAGATACGTACAGAGGATGAAACTTGACGTGAAAGTTGATGTATTTGAAGGCCCGCTGGACCTTCTTTTACATTTGATTGAAAAGAATAAAGTCAGTATCTACGATATTCCCATTGCCCTGATCACAGATCAGTATCTGGAATACCTCCATGCCCTGGAAGAAGTCTATTCCATGGATAGCATCGGGGAATTTCTGGTGATGGCCTCCACCCTGCTGAAGATCAAGGCCCACATGCTTCTTCCCCAGGAAGAGGAGGAGGAAGAAGACCCCAGAGAAGAACTGGTGGAAAGACTGATTGAATACAAGATGTACAAATACGCCGCCGGAGAATTGAAAGACCGCAGTGTGGATGCCGATAAGATTTTTTATAAAGAGGAGTCCGTACCGGAGGAAGTCAAATCCTACGTGGAACCTGTCAATACAAGGGAGATCGTGGGAGATGTGACCCTGCAGAAGCTGAATGAGGTTTT
>CADBOX010000499.1 GCA_902796415.1 uncultured Lachnospiraceae bacterium | reverse complement strand
TCCCTCCACTTTTACGACGATATGCGCATCGTAACCGGAGTACTCATAGCCGATCAAAGAAACATTACCCGATTTCACCGCAGCATCGGCTGCCTGAATCGCGGACGCTAATCCAATTGCCTCAATTAACCCAACACATTTCCTGGCCATAATAAACTCCACAGATTTAATCTATGATAACACAATATGCTACCTACAATATACTTGGAAAGCATAGGCCCTGTAAAGGAAAACAATTGTTATTTTCTGCCATTTCTTGGTAATGGTTAATCCGAAAAGACAACTTTCAACTCTTCCATGGCAGATAAACCGGTTCATAAATGCTGCGAACCTTATTTAATAATACAATTGCTTCATTTTCTGACACATATTCATCTTTATCGGTCATATCAACAGGAATAATTTCGATATTTTCTTTCTCTTCTATATAACGGGCCAAAGCCACCTGACCTCTTTCCACTGTTGCCTGTGGATTATAGAAATATAGTCCACTGTACCCCTCCAACCTGTGCTGGGATCTTTTTACCATCCGAAACAGGTTTTTAGATAAGAGAGTGCTCAGGCGTTGCTCTAGCTCTTCTATCTTATCATCAGTATCAATAATCCGAATATAGCAGATCTGATCCTCATCCGTAAACTCACCCTCTATATAGTTCCGGTGGGAAGAGTATTTCATTAGTTCATATTCCAGCTTTTCAGCCTCATTGATCTTACCGCCACGATAGACCATGAGGGACCTCGCTCTGACGCTGCCTGCAGCATAACACAATCCCATTTCCTTTATAAATTCCCGAAGAAAACGGGCAGTTGTTTTCTCCATCGGAAGCACATGGATATATTGATGGTTTGGAATATCATAGAGGGCTGCTCCATCCATTACGATAACCGGGACATTCACATTCATAATACCCATCTGTTCGATCATAAAAGCGGGGACCCATTTACTGACAAGACATACCTTGGCACCTTCTTCATACAGCCGGTTCAGGATTACCAGCACATTGGAAGGCGCGTGAGAAAACCGGTCAGGTACAAGATACTGGGCACGAATAAAAAACAGATATTCCTTATGCTTTCTTCTTGGAAGAGAAAGGGAATTGACAAAGGCAGCCACGACGATTCCGATGACTGTGTCGATAATCCGGTTCAGTGTAGTTACAAAAGGCATCTCATAATCCGGGTAGACAGCTACAATACATATAAAAACGATGGCAGCCAGGGAAGCGGCATCCGTTTTCTTTATCACCACTGTTGAATATAAGGTGAGAATAACTCCCAGACCCATCATTATGTAGACCAGAATGATGTTCGGGCGAATATCATGTTTTTGCAGCAATACTAATGTCTCAAGAAACAATACCGCCCATCCTGCTCCCAGCAGAGTGCCGATAATCCGGTTCAGGGATGTCTGTATACTGTCGTTCCGGTAGGGCTGGATACATATAATGGCCGCGACTGTCGACTGAGTGACCAGTCCCTGAAATCCCCTCAGCCAGTATATAACAAGACAGATAAATACAGCGATTCCGGTCTTTATGATTCTCTGTCCAAGATGTGGTATTTTTTTCAGATAGCTATACCGATTCCTGTTCATGATAAATACTCCGATTAAAAAGGCCGCAGGAATCCGATGGAAACCTGCAGCCGACAATCCTATATTTAACTACAGTGACTGAAGCAACTCCAGGGAGTGTTCCCGGTTCATCTTCTTACACATCTCTACGAAATCATCAAGTGGTACGTTCTGCACCTGTTTATTGGAACCACGAATGTTGAGGGAAACCATGTTCTCCTCTGCCTCGTGATCACCCAGGACAAGAATATATGGATCTTTAAAGAGCTTGAACTCTTTGATCTTGGTTCTCATATTCTTATCAGCATAGTCCGCCTCCACACGGATTCCATTCTCCGTAAGGATTTTCTCCACTTTCCTGGCATACTCGTTATGGGTCTCACGGATCGGAACGATTGCCACCTGGTAAGGACTCAGCCAGAATGGGAAGTTTCCTTTGAAGTTCTCAATAATAATGCCGATAAACCGCTCCAGGGAGCCGTAAATCGCACGGTGGATAACCACAGGCATGGCCTCGGTACCCTCCGGTGTAGTATATTTCAGTCCAAAATTATGAGGGAGCTGGAAATCAAGCTGAATGGTTCCACACTGCCACTCTCTTCCCAGAGCGTCTTTAATCTGAAGATCGATCTTCGGCCCATAGAAAGCTCCGTCTCCTTCATTGATCTCGTAACCACCCTCCCCGTATTTCTCGTCAAGGATTTCTTTCAAACCTGCTTCCGCACGGTCCCACACTTCGATCTCACCCATAAAATCATCCGGTCTGGTGGATAATTCTGCCTTGTAGGTCACACCGAAAGTACCGTAGATCTCATCAGCGATAGAGATGATATCCGCGATTTCATCTTTGATCTGGGATTCCATCACAAAGGTATGGTCATCATCCTGGCGGAATTCCTGGACACGGAAAAGTCCGTTCATCTGTCCGGATTTTTCTTTGCGGTGAAGCACATCGTACTCACTGTAGCGCAGAGGCAGTTCCTTGTAGGAATGGTTGGTCCTCTTATAAGCCGTCATGGCATTGGGGCAGTTCATGGGTTTTGCAGCCATAGTATCGATGTTCTCACGATTATAGATTACAGAGCCGGCATTGATCTTCACTGCCTTGGTCTGATCCAGGGAATCGGAAAGATTCTCCAGCACTTCATCAATCTCGGCATCTGCCTGCACATGTCCTTCCACACCGGGAACGATGAACATGTTATTCAGATAATGTGCCCAATGGCCACTGATCAACCAGAGTTTTTTGTTGTTGATCAACGGTGCGGAAATCTCCTGGTAGCCATGTTCCTTCTGAATCTCTCTGGAGTATTTCAGAAGTTCCTGGTACAGCGTCCAGCCGCGGGGAAGCCAGTAAGGCATACCTGGGGCTGAGTCACTGAACATGAAGAGATCCTGAGCTGCACCGATCTTCTTGTGATCGCGTTCTCTGGCTTCCTGGATCATCTGCATGTGCTTCTTCAGCTCGTCCTTATTAGGAAAGGCATAGAAATAAACACGCTGCAGGCGGTCTCTTTTCTCGTCCCCACGCCAGTATGCCATGGAAGTAGAATGAACTTTATAGGCGGATTTCATCAATTCCTGTGAATTCTCGACATGAGGTCCTCTGCAAAGATCCACAAAGTCATCCCCTGTCTTATAGATGGTGATGATCTCATCATCCGGGAGATCCTGGATCAGTTCCTTTTTAAACTTCTGATCCCGAAAGATCTCCAGTGCTTCATCTTTGGACACTTCCACTCTGGTCCATTCTTCCCGGCGCTTGATGATCTCTCTCATCTTATCTTCGATGGTCTTAAAATCAGCATCGGATAATTTGGTTCCTTCCGGCAATACAAAATCATAATATGCGCCGTCATCGATCTGAGGTCCGATGGCATATTGAACCTCCTTACCATATATCTCAATGATCGCCTTGACAAGAATATGGGCCAGGGAATGGCGATATACACTTAAATACTCTGTTGCTTCCATTTAACTACTCCTTCTAATCTGTTCACAAATTGTTGATCTGCACAATATCCAAGGTATCAGGGGTGGCGAACCAGCCAGTCTATGATATCCTGACTCTCATACATGGGAGTTCCATCAATAAAAAGACAGGGAACCTGTTCCTTTCCTCCAACCCTTATCAGGGTCTGCCGGTCCTGCTCATTGGCATGGATATTATGCAAGGTGATATCCTTTCTGCCCTGGGAATCCATCACTGCCAGAACTCTTCTGCAGTAGGGACAGCTGGGGAACATATAAAGATCAAGTTTCATAATCTCAACTCCTGTTCTAATAGATATTACTTTTATCTTTACATACAGTACAGTATATTCTATCACAAAAGAATAGAATACTCTATATATTTTTATAATTCATCCAGCATCTGCTGTGGATTGTCTGCAGCCTTCACTTTACCGAAAGCTTTGGTGATGATTCCTTTCTCGTCGATCAGATAGGTTGATCTCACCACACCCATAGATACTTTACCGTAGTTTTTCTTCTCTTTCCAGACATCATAAGCCTGAATAACGGTTTTCTCCGTATCAGATAATAAGGTAAAGGGAAGTCCGTATTTCTCTTCAAATTTCTTGTGAGAAGCAACGGAATCCTTGCTGATTCCAATTACCACGGCACCCTTCTCTTCAAACTGGGGATAGAGGTCTCCGAATCCACAGGCCTGCTTCGTGCAACCTGCCGTGTTATCCCTGGGGTAAAAATACAGGATTACTTTTTTACCCAGATAATCTGACAGGCTATGGTTTGTTCCATTCTGATCCGGCAAGGTAAAATCCGGCGCTTTGGTTCCGATTTCCAACATGATAACTACCTCCTTATAATGTGATCGACAAGGGATTTCCCTCCCCGAAGAAAGTCACGTATCCTTCCAATGATTCTGCTTTCTGACGCAGAGCAAGACATTTATCCCACACATAGATTCTGGCATGCCCTTTTCCGTTCTTCGCTTCCTGGATCAGATTCGTCCCGGCCGAATTACCGTCAAATCCGATCAGGATGGAAGGACGTCTTTCAAAAATCTCATAATTAAAGCTTTTATAGATGCCCATTCCTTCACTTTCTGTGGACACACGGATATGTACCTCCGATTCCATCAACCGATTCTTCTCCTCTCTGGAAACCAGAGAAGGAACGAATGCAAATATCTTAAACGGATTGGAAAGAAGCCTGTTTTTCTCCACCAGGTATTTCTCATAACCACTCATCTTATGGCCGATGACGAAGAAGAATTCCTCCGGGTCCAGCAGAGCTAACAACCGGTCTACCTCACGGGAAGCCTCCGGTTGAATCCTGGTGGGACGTCTCTGGGTATTAAAGCTGCCCCCCATGAGAATAACCGGCATCCGATTCCATGGCAGTTCACGTATCCGTGTTTTAAGTACGGAGTGGGCATCTGCCTTGTGGCTGCGATTCAGCTTCAGCACCGGATCCACTTCGCTCTCCTCCATCTTTTTTAAAAGCACATGTTCCAGGCTCTTACCGGACAGCATCTGCTCAAAATGACGTTTTTTTTCCGAATAGTTGATTCTGCCCTCCTCGATGATCCTGGTTTCCGTCTTCTTCATCCACATCAGTTCTTCGGGAGTAAGATTCAGCATAATTCCCAATGCCAGCTGCTCATCGATGGAATCAGTACCATATAAGGCGGCTCCGTCCGTCCCCTGGACACATGGAATGCCGGCCTTTATATACTGTCGCAGAGGATGATTTTTCAAGGCGTTCAGATTGTTCAGGCGGACATTGGAAGTCAACTGGAATTCAAGAGTAATATTATATCTTTTCAGATCTTCCAGCACCTTCTGGCCTTTTCCGGATCGGAAGCTGTAGGTATAAAGGCCGTGACCCAATCTGACGATGGGCATCTTTTGGCCTGCCTGCAAAGAATCATAGACGCACTCTATACTGTGGGCTATATTGTCTTTCAGACTGTCATTCTCCCCGGCATGGATTCTTATGACGAAACCGGGAATATCGGCAGCAATCTTTACGATCTCACGAATGACCGGTTTTAAGGTGATAATGTCATTAATCTCTTCTCCCACGAAATCGCAACCTGCCACATAAGGATCCAGGGCAACCGCCTGCAATACTTTCAGATTCTCCACCAGGTAATTGTCCGGTGTGATCTGGTCTTTTACGATAGTCAGAGGAATCCTTCGCATGGCTGCGAGAAATCGTATCATAACTCCGGTTTCCTGATAAATCTTAGGCATGATCTCATGTACTTCGTTCAACATATGAAGGGACTCATATTTCTTAACCAGAGTGGTATCGCTGATCTCGGCATAGTAAACTCCCTGTTTCTGATAGCTGCGGGCAATCCACAGAAGATCATCCATAAACACTGAGTTATCATGATAGTCCGGATTCTCTCCATCTTTTAACATCTGTCGTAAAGCCGCCCTCACATCCGGGTCCGGGATTCCCTGGATCCCCGTCAGCGGAATCTTCCTGTCACTTTCATGGCCTTTTGTAAAGACATATCGGTACAGATAGACCTTCTCCAAGTTAGTAAAAACGGCCTGTCCGTCTTTCATGATCACCAGGGAAGTCCTGATCTTCTTTATATTTTCATTGGCATTATCCAGATTTTTCAAGATCAGATCGGCAAAGTTTATAAATGTATTGTCATTGATCCTCCGATCCAGATATTTTCCTGTCAGGTCCGAATTCTCAAATTGTCTGGCTACTTTCGCCCTCTGCCGGTTCAAAAGATTCCACTGTTCCTCCGTAAGTTTCAGATCCAGTTTCTTGACATAATACAAGGGATAACGAAGCTGATGATAGATACCCAGGGCAATCAGAATGTCCGGAGAGAGATTCCCGTTCATATGCGTATGCAGATCGCTGTGAAACTTGAATTCTCTTGGAATATAGGTCTTAAATATAGTCTTGGAGATATCCATCCGGTAATCTCTGGTCTGACTCATCAAAGTCTTTGAGATGGCTGGAAGGGCGGCTTTCATCTCCACTCTCCCATCCGGATAGATATTGGCAAGTTTAATATTCCCCAGCCGGAATATGTAGACTTCCTGATTATTTACATCAATATAACATGGGATTTCCCCTTTGATGACCAGTAGGCCCTTCTCATTTTCCGAAAGAGGAAGCTGACATAATCTGGCCAGATTGCGGATCAGGTTACCGGAATGGTGATTAGGGGTCTCCAGTTCGTAATAAATCCGGTCCAAATCCCTGTAGAGATTCACAACCATATCTTTTTCGGTATCAAGATAAAAACGTGTAAAAAAAGTCATAGCAAAAATCAGAGTCCTTTCAGTAGTCCCATGGACTGCAGGAAGAGAACGGACAGCATAACAGGAGCGATATATTTTATCATGACAGTAAGTATGCCCTTTCGATATACGGGCTCTCCATTCTTGCTGATCTCTTCCGTGACATAAGAGGGTCCGACCACCCATCCGATCAGGATACAGGTCAGGATGGAGCAGACAGGCATCAACATACTGTTACTGATGTAGTCCAGAAGATCCAGAATCTGGCCTTCGTTCCCGTTGGGCAGTTTGATAGTGAAAAATAAAATATTATAACCCAGACATACGATGGTGCCCACCACCGCGGCGATGGAGAACTCCAGCCAGGAAGCCTTATTCCTGGAGAGGGAGAATTCATCCATGAAACTGGATACAATAGCTTCCATGATAGAAACCGAGCTGGTTAGCGCTGCAAAGAAAACCATGAAGAAGAACAAGATTCCGATCACTCTTCCTATGGAACCCATACTGGCAAAAACCTTAGGTAATGAGATAAACATAAGCCCCGGTCCGGAGGAAGACATGCCTTCCCTGCCCATGAAAGCATAGACAGCAGGTATAACCATAACTCCGGCCAGAAAGGCAATCAAAGTGTCAAAAATCTCGATATGGATGACTGACTTGGTCAGGTCCACCTCATCCCCCAGATAGGAACCATAGGCAATCATGATACCCATGGCTATACTAAGGCTGTAGAACATCTGACCCATGGCATCCACAACCACTGACAAAAAGTCCCTGGGGGTGATTCCCGTAAAATCGGGAAGCATATATATTTTCAATCCCTGCAAACCTGTACGTATCGTCCCGGAAGCATCCTTATGGGTCAGAGTCAGGGAAAAAACAGCAATCACAATAATCAGAAGCAGCAATACCGGCATCAGAATCTTGGACATGGCCTCAATACCCTTATTGACACCCTGAAGAATGACAAAAGTGGTAGCAGCAAGAAACACGATTGTAAAAAATACCGGAGAGTACTGAGAGCTGATAAACGATGTAAAGAAACCATCATTTGCAGCATCCAACCCTTTACCGCTGATAAATACGATCAGGTATTTCAAAACCCACCCGCCGATGGCACAATAATAAGGCATAATCAGAATCGGTACCAGGCAGGAGATGATTCCAAGAGGCCTCCAACCCTTTTTCACATGATCGTAAGCAGTCAACGGACTTTGTCTGGTCCTTCGTCCTATGGCGATTTCTGTGGTTAACAGGGAAAAACCAAATGTTACCGACAGCACCAGATAGACCACAAGAAAGATGCCTCCGCCATCCTTAGCGGCCAGATAGGGAAATCTCCATATATTCCCCAGACCTACCGCGCTGCCTGCGGCAGCCAGAACAAAACCGATGGAACCACCAAATGAATGTCTTTTTTTCATATCCTCTTTCCTCTCTATTTAATAAGATCCCGGTCACCGCTTCAAAAGCACCAGGCCATAATATCATCGAATAAATGCAACTCATCCATTATACACTTATTCCATAGAAAATGCCAAGAAAAAGGAAAAAATATTTTTATAAATATAGTAAAAATAAAATATAAATAGCTTTTATATATCTGTTGTTATCATATCATAGATAAAAAACGGGGTCAAAAATCTTTATCTGCATATTGACATATACCCTGTAGGGGTATATTATAATTATATCATATACCCCGTAGGGGTATGGTAGTTTGGAGGTTTTATATGCAATCCGGTTTGAATTACGAAAAAGAGAAAAGGCAGGAGAAACATTGCTGCCAGGAAGATATGAGACATACTTATCGGACGGATGATGAGAAGAAGGCCATGATAGCCAGGTTAAAAAGGGTGGAGGGTCAGATCCGCGGTATCGAGAAGATGGTAGAGCAGGATCAATACTGCCCGGATATCCTGATTCAGGTAAGTGCTGCCACAAGTGCCTTGAACAGTTTTACCAAAGTGCTTTTGTCTAACCATATCAAAGGATGCGTTACTACAGATATCAAAAATGGAAATGATGATGCCATCGATGAACTATGTACAGTTCTTCAGCGGCTGATGAAATAATCAACAGAAAGGAGAAGAAATGGATCAATATATTGTAACCGGAATGACATGTGCTGCCTGTCAGAACCATGTGGAAAAGGCTGTATCTAAGGTTTCCGGTGTGGATTCCGTATCCGTGTCACTGCTGACGAATTCCATGGCAGTTGAAGGAACAGCTACATCCGGCGAGATCATCAAGGCCGTGCAGGCAGCCGGTTATGGGGCACAACTTAAAAATGCACGAAAAGACCAGTCTCCCGGAAACGGTCAGATAGCTGTGGATGAAGATATTTTAAAAGACAGGGAGACCCCGAAGTTAAAAAAGCGGCTGCTGATGTCCGTAGGATTTCTGATCCTTCTCATGTACATCACCATGGGCCATAATATGCTAGGTTGGCCGATCCCGGGATTCTTACAACATAACCATATCGGACTGGCTATCATTCAGATGCTGATCGCTATCATCGTGATGCTGATAAACGGGGCCTTTTTTACTTCCGGATTAAAAAGCCTGGTCCGTCTGTCCCCCAATATGGATACCCTGGTTGCCCTCGGTTCCGGAGTATCCTTCGGATGGTCTCTCTATGTTCTCATGAAGATGACGGTTCTTGTCAGCCATGGAGCTACCGGGGCTGAACTGATGGAAATATATCATAATCAGCTTTATTTTGAGTCTGCCGCCATGATTCCTGCCTTGATCACTGTGGGAAAGACATTGGAATCCCTGTCCAAAGGACGCACCACAGACGCTTTGAAGAATCTTATGAAGATGGCTCCCAAGACCGCTCTCCTCGATAGAGAAGGACAGGAAGTAGCAGTCGGCATCGAGGAAGTGTCACTTGGAGACATCTTCATCGTAAAACCCGGAGAATCCATTCCTGTTGACGGGGTGATCGTGGAGGGAACTACTGCCGTGGACGAATCCGCTCTTACCGGAGAATCCATTCCGGTGGATAAAACAGTGGATGACACGGTTAGCGCCGCCACCATGAACCAATCCGGCTATATCAAAGCAAGAGCCACCCGAATCGGTGAAGACACCACATTTTCACAGATCATCCAGATGGTCAGTGATGCAGCAGCCACCAAGGCTCCCATCGCGAGGATCGCAGATACGGTTTCCGGTATTTTTGTGCCCGCAGTAATCACCATAGCCGCACTTGTAACCCTCATCTGGGTATTTACCGGTCACCCACTGTCCATAGGTCTGGCCAGAGGCATCTGTGTGCTGGTCATCTCCTGCCCCTGTGCCCTTGGTCTGGCAACTCCTGTGGCCATCATGGTAGGAAATGGATTAGGTGCCAAAAACGGAATCCTTTTTAAGACAAGTGAATCCCTGGAAAACAGTGGCAAGATTCAGATCGTTGCCTTAGATAAGACCGGTACCATAACAGCAGGAAAACCGGAAGTAACTGACATCATCCCGGTGGAGGGAATTACCAGATCAGAATTGCTCACAAAAGCTTATTCTCTGGAGATAAAAAGTGAACATCCCCTGGCCAGGGCTATCGTTGCCCGAGGAGAAAGTGATGGATTACAGGCTTCTGATGTGACTGATTTTGAAGCAAAAACCGGAAACGGGCTTCGTGCAAAGCTGAATGGAAAAGAGCTGCAAGGAGGATCTCAGAAATACATTGCATCCCTTACAACCATACCTGACGACCTCCAATCCACCTCAGACCGCCTGGCGGAGGAAGGAAAAACTCCTTTATTCTTTGAAGAAGACGGAAAGTTCCTTGGTATCATAGCAGTCGCGGATGTCATCAAAGAAGATTCTGCCCAGGCAGTGGAAGAATTACAGAGGATGGGTATCGAAGTTGTGATGCTCACAGGGGACAATGAGAAGACGGCTAAGGCAATCGGTTCTCAGGCCGGTGTGGATAAAGTGATCGCAGGGGTCCTGCCGGATGGCAAAGAGGCAGTGATCCGGGATCTACAATCGAGAGGCAGAGTAGCCATGGTGGGTGACGGAATCAATGATGCTCCTGCCCTGACCAGGGCTGATACCGGCATCGCCATCGGAGCCGGCACGGATGTGGCCATCGATTCCGCGGATATCGTTTTGATGAATTCCAGACTGACCGATGTTTCAGCAGCCATCCGGTTAAGCCGTGCCACCTTACGTAACATCCATGAGAATCTTTTCTGGGCTTTTGGATATAATGTCATCCTGATTCCGATCGCAGCGGGAATCTTCCGTAATATCCAGATCAGCCCCATGTGGGGAGCTGCAGCCATGTCCCTTTCCAGCTTCTCCGTATGTATGAACGCACTGCGTCTGAATCTCTTTAAGCTCCATGATCCTTCTCATGACAAGCCTTTGAGGAAGAGAGCACTTCCGGACAAGGATACTGCCTGTCCTCTCCCACCGGAATCAGAGATAAAAACAGAAGACCAAGAGATTAAACATGCCGTTCTGACCGTGGAAGGCATGACCTGCAGTCACTGCGAAAATCGGGTAAACAAAGCCCTGGAGACTCTGGAAGATATCTTGAGTGCCAAGGCAGATCACACCACTTCCACAGTGGAGATCACCTATATCAATGATCTGCCGGAATCCCTGATTTCCAAAGTCATCGAGGATGCGGATTATACTTACATAGATTTTAAGAAAAAGGAGGAAAAAACAATGAAAAAAACAGTAAAAATTGAAGGTATGATGTGCGGACACTGCTCCGGAGCAGTAAAAAAAGCTCTGGAACAACTGGAAGGAATCGAAAGTGCTGTAGTATCCCATGAGGATGGCACAGCTGTCATCACCATGACGGAAGAAGTATCTGAAGAAGCCATCAAGAAGGCCATCGAGGATAAAGATTACAAATACCTGGGTATCATCGGATAAGAAATCCGATTCCGCTTTCAGAAAAAGAAAGGACATCCCTTCCACGGAATCTTTTGTACAAGAGACTCCGGTAGGGATGTCCTTTTTTATACGGCCTGAGCCGGTTCCTGTTTAAATAGTATGCCGGTTTCCAGCAGCAACTGATTCACATTTTCCACAGGGATGATCTCCAGCTGGTCTTTCACCTCCTGGGGCACATCTTTCAGGTCGTCCATGTTATCTTTAGGGAGGAATACTTTCTCCACACCTGCCCTCTGGGCAGCCATCAGTTTTTCCGGTAAACCTCCGATGGGAGTCACTGCTCCTCTCAGGGAAACTTCCCCGGTCATGGCTATACCGGGCAAGACCGGCGTTCCTGTCACCAGGGATGCCAAAGCGGTCGTCAGGGTGACACCCGCAGAAGGACCATCTTTGGGGACAGCGCCCTCCGGCACATGGATATGCAGATCATTTTCACGGAAGAGATCCGCTTTATCCGGGAATTTATTCTTCACGATACTTACGGCAATCTGGGCGGACTCTTTCATCACATCACCGAGCTGTCCTGTGATGATGATTTTCCCGTCTCCTTTTGTAAAAAGAGTCTCGATATACAGGATTTCACCACCAACCTGGGTCCATGCCAGGCCTGTTACCACACCTGCTTTGGGTTCTTTCAGGATCCTGTCATGACTGTTCGGCCTCATATCAAGCTCATCTCTTAGCATATCCGGAGTGATCGTATATACGGCATCCATGTTCTCGGAGATATGGACGGCTGCAGAACGGCACAAGGTGTCAATCCTTTTTCTAAGTCCTCTGACTCCTGCTTCTCTGGTATAATCCGATATGATCAACTCCAGAATTTCTTTGTCAACCTTCAGGCTGCCTTCCGGTATACCCATAGCTTCCATGGATTTGGGGAGCAGGTGTTTCCGGGCGATATTCAGCTTTTCATCCGGGGTATAACCGGTAAAATGAATCACTTCCATACGATTTAACAGCGGTTCCGGAATGGTATCCACACTGTTCGCAGTGCAAATGAACATAACATCAGACAAGTCATAGGGAACGTTCATATAATGGTCGGTAAATGTGTTATTCTGTTCCGGATCCAGCACCTCCAGAAGTGCACTGGCCGGATCCCCATTGTAGGACATGGACAGTTTATCCACCTCATCCAGGACCATGACCGGATTGGATACACCGCTTTTCTGAATCCCGTCCATAATACGTCCGGGCATGGCACCGATGTATGTCCTTCTGTGTCCCCTTATGTCTGCTTCATCTCTTACTCCTCCAAGGCTGACTCTCACATATTCCCTGTCCAAAGCCTTGGCGATGCTTCGTCCGATACTCGTCTTACCGGTTCCCGGAGCACCCACAAAAAGCAGTATGGAACCTTGCTGTTCTTTCTTCAGATTCATCACGGCGATCTGCTGGATGATTCTCTGCTTCACTTTTTTGAGTCCGTAATGGTCTTCATCCAGAACCTCTCTGGCTTCCGGAATCCGGATATATCTCGGATCTTCTTTCTTCCAGGAAAGACTGGTGATAAAATCAAGATAATCATAAAGCATACCGGTCTCGGCACTTTGATGGCCTTCCTGTTTCAGCCGGTTCAGAATCTTCATGGCTTCTGCCCTGGCCGTCTCATTCATGCCGGATTCCTGGATCTTCTGCTCGAATCTCTGCAGGTCTGTCACATTTTCCGGATGCATCTCATCCAGCTCTTTCTGAAGATATTCCATTTGCTTCCGAATGGCAGACTCACGATACATATCCTGGTATTCTTTCTGCTGAGAAGCATTGGCATCATTGGTTACTTTGGCAACCTCAAGATATTCATAGAGCATCTTCTCTATTTTTTCGGTACGAAGAGCAACACTATCCTCCCGGATCATGTCATAGATCTCTTCGTTGGAAAGATTACGCATAAAAGGAGACAAGGAACTGGCGATGGTTCCGATGGAATCAACATGTGCAATAAAATCCGTATACCAGTCTCCCACGTTGAATCCTGCAGCTACCTCGATCACTGTCTGTTTCAATGCCTGTAATTTCTGATAAGCCACAGTCTCATCCAGGTCTTGTATATCCTTAAGTTTTGATAAAGTAAGACTGATGGATCTGTCTGGATTAATCCCCACAATATCAAGATTCACACGATTCATGGTTTTGATACAGAGATATCCGTATTCACTGATTTCCTTTACGACACCGGAGATTCCGATGGGATAAAAGCTGTCATCATCCCACTCTTCCCTGGCCTGATTCTCCTTTTTGAAAAGAATTACTACCTTCTCATTCACAGCCATATTTTTAGAAACAACCTTCTTGAATTCTTCCGTTGGGAAGTATATATCGGAATAAGGTGTCACGATTCTTTTATAAACCGGTACAATTAACATAAGAACCTCCATTTCTATCAGCACTCGCTTTGATAGAGTGCTAATGTGTTTGTAAAAATAAATGCAACATATGAAATCACAATCTTCAGATGTTACACTTGACGAAACCTTTACAATTGTCTAAGATTAAAGTAATAATATACCTTTGATTGACAATTGTCAAGTTTTTTAATTTTACGGAGAAATACATGTACAAGGGAACCAATAAAACAGCGCTATGTTCACAAAATAATATCGCAGATGCTTTTGTGCAGTTACTTCGCGACAATAACTACACTGCCATCAGTGTTAGCCGAATCTGTAAAGCGGCACAGGTTTCCCGCCAGACTTTTTATTCTCTGTTTGAGTCAAAAGAGAATATCATCCTCTATGAACTTAGCAGAAAACATAATTTCCATCCTGGGGTAACCTGTGAGAATAAAGCCCTGAGTCTGGAAGAGTTGTCTCATGAATACAGCAATTACATCCTGGAGAAAAAAGAATTTCTCTCCCTGCTGGTTGAGAACGACATTATCTATCTCATGCACGAATGCCTTTTTGACTCCTTTATCAACTGTTCGTGTTTTGAGCCGGAACAATCCCGGGAATATCGTGAATTCATAGCGGAATTCTTTGCCGGAGGACTCTGCGGTATTGCCAAGATCTATATCTCACACGGATGCAGACTCTCCC